>JAYTIQ010000077.1:0-4393 GCA_043731705.1 Rugosibacter sp. | reverse complement strand
GGTTTATCTGCAAGAAACTCTGTTGTCAGGCCATGAATGGCCGTCGCCCCGGGAGGCACTTCGCGCTCAGGGTTGATGTATTTGTGAAAACGTAATCCGCTCAGTTGCCGGCCGAGCATTTCAACGCAGCCGATTTCAACCAGCCGATCGCCGGTACGAAAATCCAGGCCGGTGGTTTCAGTATCCAGAATAATTTTGCGCATAAATCTATTTCCCCGCCCGAACAAGTTCAACACCACGCCGCGCAAGCACATCGGCGCGTTCGTTCTCAATATGCCCTGCATGACCTTTGACCCAGATCCATTCAACCTTCTGCTGGCTGGCCAGTTGATCCAGTTCGCGCCACAGGTCAGCATTTTTCACGGGCTCTTTGTTGGCTGTTTTCCAGCCACGCCGCTTCCAGTTATGGATCCATTCGCTGATGCCTTTTTGCACATATTGCGAATCGGTATGCACGCGCACGGGCAGGGTAACGGGTTGCTTGAGTGCTTTTAATGCCTCGATAACGGCCATCATTTCCATACGATTATTGGTCGTTTGCAGCTCGCCACCAAAGAGTTCCTTTTCCTTCTCATCCATCCGCAAAATCGCGCCCCAGCCACCGGGGCCGGGGTTTCCGCTACAGGCACCATCAGTAAAAATATCTATCATTGTTTGAATCCGTTTCTGGAATCCGCTTTTTCCACTTTTTGAGCAACCGTCACTAAGGCTTTGGCGCGTGCCTTGCGGTCGTGCCAGGCGGGCATGATAAGCCGCATACCGTGCTGACGTTTAACCGCCTGCACAATATACACAGCGCCTGCAATGGGCCACCAACGGTCACCTGCAGCTTCCATGAAACGAAACCGGTGCAGCCATTTTTCTTGCGTCACGGCCGGGGCATAACAGCCGAATGCCCCGGCTTGCATCTCGAACCCGAGCAAGGTTAACCAATCTTTCAAGCGCGGCACACTGAGATAATTTCCACGCCAGGGTGGTGCTGCCTTTTGTCGCATGATCTTGCGCTTCAAACCCCATAGACTTAATGGATTAAAACCGGTGATAATCACCTGTCCTTCAGGCACGAGCACACGCTCAACTTCACGCAGCACATGATGCGGATGCGCATCGAATTCCAGCGTGTGTGGTAGTACGACAAGATCAAGACTATTGGTCGCAAATGGCAGATAATGGAGGTCGGCAAGTATTTCTGCGGAGCCGGCATATCGTCCATCATCACACCGAAAACGTAGCGGCATACGGTTGGTACGGAGGAAGTCATGACGTGGCAATGAGAGTTGCACGGCATTAAAACCAAAAGCATTGGCGACCAGCAGATCGTGTTTTTTCTGCTCCCAGTCCAGCACATAACGGCCTGCCGGGGTTTCCAGCCATGTTTCAAGACCTTGAATTGACATTGTAGTTAAGTGAAAGATGAAACCATGATTAAAAAATCGGCGGTTGAAATCATTGCTCTGCCCGCATTTACCGACAACTATATCTGGGTATTGTGGCACGCAGGCCAGGTAGCTGTTGTCGACCCAGGCGACGCTAACCCTGTGCTTGAATATTTGGCAAAAACGGGTGATCGTCTATGCGCCGTATTGGTGACTCATTATCACCCAGACCATATTGGCGGCATTGCGGAAATTATCGCCCATCATCCTGCCCCTGTGTACGGTCCTGCCAGCGAAAATATTGCCGGAGTTTCACACCCTTTACATGGCGGTGAGCATATTCACTTGCCAGATCTTGACTGTGAATTTGAAGTCATTACCCTGCCCGGCCATACACTGGGACACATTGCCTATTATGCTCACAGCATAGGCGAAGCAGGCGCAGTATTTAGCGGTGACACTCTGTTTGCGGCAGGTTGCGGACGCTTGTTCGAAGGTACACCGGCGCAAATGCTTGATTCATTAACCAAGCTCGCCGTATTGCCAGCGCAGACTTTTGTCTATTGCACCCACGAATACACGGCAGCCAATCTGCGTTTTGCCCTGGCCGTCGAACCGGATAATCAGGCCATTCAAGAGCGTAGCAAAGAAGTTGCCATTACCCGCGCAGCGGGCGGCTTTACGGTGCCAACGCGCATTGATCTGGAACTGGAAACCAACCCCTTTTTGCGCTCAAACGCGCCCGCCGTACGCACGGCGGCGACAGCAAGACTGGGCCACTTGCCACGCGACGCGGTGGAAACCTTTGCCACTATTCGCGAGTGGAAGAATCATTTTTAGACACTCATTAGCCAACCTCATGCCTAGCAAGCATTCGCGAAGTTACCAATTTTCCGGATTTTTCCATTTGACTTGATGCGATCATTATTAACCTCTTTCCTGTTTTTACTGTTTCTCGCCGGATGCCAGACAGCGCCGGTCTCGCAACCGATTGCAATCAGGCCATACATTGCCGAATCCACCACGGATAGTCCAAAGGCTGCTTCGTTCAAGCAGATGACGCAGGACATCAATGATGATTCACCACGCATTCCTTTCATCGACCTCACAGTTGCGCCGGACGACTTATGGCAACGCATGCGTAACGGATTCGCCATGCCCGATCTGGATAGCGCCCTGGTGGCGGATCGTCAGGCCTGGTACTTGAACCATCCGGAATTTTTGCGCAGCGTGCTCAATCGCGGCCGCCGCTACCTGTACCACATCGTGAGCGAACTTGAAAAACGCGGCATGCCAACGGAGTTGGCATTGCTGCCTTTCGTTGAAAGCGCCTATAACCCGCAAGCCCGCTCTTCTGCCAACGCGCTGGGCATCTGGCAGTTCATCCCCTCTACAGGTAGAAATTACAGCCTCAAGCAAAATGCCTGGTTCGATGAACGCCGCGACATTATTGCTTCAACCAACGCCGCACTCGATTACCTGAAAACTATCTATGAAATGCATGGCGACTGGCAGCTGGCACTGGCCTCCTACAATTGGGGCGAAGGCTCAGTAGGCAGGGCAATCGCTAAAAATCAAGCCAGGGGATTGCCCGCAGATTATGCACATTTAAACATGCCGAACGAAACACGTTATTACGTGCCCAAGCTGCAAGCCATCAAAAACATTGTGGCAAACCCCGCGCTCTTTGGTTTCAAGCTCGACCCGATTCCTAACCAACCTTACTTCAAAGTAGTTGAGCGAACTGGCGATATGGACGTCGCCTTGGCTGCGCGCTTTGCAGAAATACCTGTGACGGAATTTCTTGCGCTCAACCCCGCCTACAACCGTCCGGTGATGCCTGATAGCGCGAATAGCCCAATGGCAATTCCCAGCAACAAAGTCAAAATATTTCTCGATAATCTGCACGCTCACGAAGCGCAAGACAAGCCATTATCCGCATGGCGCACGCATACCTTGGCTCGCGGCGAAAATCTGAATAGCGTCGCCCGCCGTTATGGCATCAGTGTGGCCTATCTCAAGAAACTCAACGGCCTGGGCCGGCGCTCGAAAGTTTCACCCGGCTTTGGCTTGCTCGTTCCTGGCAAGGGGGTAGTCATCACGGAGACTATGAGTACCGCTATGGAAGACGATGAACCACAAGTGAGTTCAAGACGATCCTCGAAACTCAAAGTGCATGGAAAAAAATCAGGTAAACGTAGCCCTGCGGCCGCAAAAGGTGGTGCTAAAAAAGCAATGACAAAAGGCAATCGCATTTCTGTCAGCATTAGAAAACCGGGCAAATCCACCAGCAAATCAGCCGGTAAAAAGAAAGCGCGTCGTTAACTGTTCAGCTTCAAGCAGCACGCGCTATGCGTTGCGCTGAGTGTGACGTCCACCGGATCGGTTGTGCGGCATGCCGCATCCGCATGCGGGCAGCGCGGATGAAAGTGGCAACCTTGGGGTGGCTTGGCGGCCGATGGCATCTCGCCGGTGAGCCGGGTCATGACAGCCACCGGCCCATGCACCGGCAACACTGCGGCTAAAAGTGCCTGGGTGTAGGGATGCTGGGGATTGCGCAGTACTTCATCAGTGGTACCGCGCTCGACAATTCTGCCGAGATACATCACCGCGACTTCATGCGCCAGATAATCCACTACCGCAATGTTATGTGTGATAAACAAAAAAGCCAGCTGTTGTTCGCGCTGCAACTGCGCCAGCAGATTCAGTATTTGCGCCTGCACTGACACATCCAGCGCGCTGGTAGGCTCATCGCATATCAATAGCGACGGATGCACCGCAAGCGCGCGGGCAATGGCAATCCGTTGCCGCTGACCACCAGAAAACTCATGCGGATAGCGGCTCGCCATCTCGGCACCCAGGCCGACGCGCACCAGCAGCTCATTGACGCGCTGTGCGGCATTTTCTTGCAATCCTTTTTGTAAACCCAATGCGCGTATGCCTTCGGTAATGATGTCTCCCACCCGCATGCGCGGGTTGAGTGAGGCAAACGGGTCTTGAAAAATCATCTGCATCTG
>JAYTIQ010000076.1:0-5867 GCA_043731705.1 Rugosibacter sp. | reverse complement strand
GTGCTGCGCCAATCGCTGAATTCCATGCGCCAGTGGGAGGCGCAAGGCATGAGTGATATCAGTGTCACCTGTATTGGCAACAAGGGGCTGGGGTTTATGCAGCGCCTTGGTGCCAGGGTGGTGTCACACATTACCCATATCGGGGATGCCCCGCGCATGGAAAATCTGATTGGCCCGATTAAAGTCATGCTGGATGCTTATCATGCAGGTGAGCTGGACGAAGTTCATATTGCGTATACGCGCTTTATCAACACCATGTCGCAGCAGGCGATCATTGAGCCTTTGCTGCCATTGACAGGTGAGCGTATGGGTACGCCTGAAACCGGGTGGGATTATCTGTACGAGCCTGATGCGCAAACGGTGGTGGATGATTTACTGCTGCGCTATGTCGAAGCCCTGATTTACGAAGGGGTGACAGAAAACATGGCTTCCGAGCAATCAGCGCGTATGGTAGCCATGAAGGCCGCGACAGATAATGCAGGCAGTGTCATCAAGGAATTACAGCTTATTTATAACAAAGCCCGTCAAGCAGCAATTACTAAGGAAATCTCGGAAATTGTTGGTGGCGCAGCGGCGATTGCAGGCTGAGCCTGCTTTATAACGAATCAACCTGAATTATATTAAGGAAATAACCATGAGCAACGGAAACATCGTTCAGTGTATTGGCGCAGTTGTCGACATCAAGTTCCCTCGTGAATCCATGCCTAAGGTTTATGAGGCGCTGACACTTGATGAAGCAGTCTCGGGCAATGCCGAATCAGGCCTGACCTTTGAAGTACAACAGCAGCTCGGCGATGGTGTCGTGCGCACGATTGCACTGGGCTCTTCCGACGGCTTGCGTCGCGGCATGCAAGTGAAAAAAACGGGCGCACCGATTTCTGTGCCTGTAGGCATGGGCACATTAGGTCGCATCATGGACGTGTTAGGCCGGCCAATTGATGAAGCGGGCCCTATTCAATGTGATGAATTGCGCCCCATTCATGCCAAAGCGCCTAAATTTGATGAACTTTCGCCTTCAGTCGATCTCTTGCCTACCGGCATCAAAGTGATCGATCTGATCTGTCCGTTTGCCAAAGGCGGAAAAATCGGTTTGTTCGGTGGCGCTGGTGTCGGTAAAACCGTCAACATGATGGAGCTGATCAACAACATTGCCAAGTCCTACGGTGGCTACTCCGTATTCGCCGGCGTGGGCGAGCGCACGCGTGAAGGCAATGACTTTTATCATGAAATGGAAGAGTCAAAAGTTCTCGATAAAGTCGCCATGGTGTTTGGCCAGATGAACGAGCCCCCAGGCAATCGCTTGCGTGTGGCGCTGACCGGCCTCACCATGGCCGAAAAATTCCGTGACGAAGGCCGCGACATTCTCTTTTTCGTGGATAACATCTATCGCTACACGCTGGCTGGTACGGAAGTTTCTGCGCTGCTTGGCCGTATGCCTTCTGCCGTGGGTTATCAACCCACGCTGGCCGATGAAATGGGCCGCTTGCAAGAGCGCATTACCTCGACTAAGGTAGGTTCGATCACCTCGATCCAGGCCGTCTACGTGCCCGCTGATGACTTGACCGATCCGTCGCCAGCAACCACCTTCCTTCACCTCGATGCAACGGTTGTTCTATCACGTGATATTGCTGCGCTGGGCATTTACCCGGCCGTTGATCCCCTGGATTCGACATCGCGCCAGCTAGATCCCTTGGTGGTGGGTGAAGAGCACTACAACGTGGCACGCCAAGTGCAGTCGAATTTGCAGCGCTATAAAGAGCTGCGTGACATCATCGCCATTCTGGGTATGGATGAACTTGCCCCGGAAGACAAGCTGGCGGTATCCCGTGCGCGCAAAATCCAGCGCTTCCTGTCGCAGCCATTCAATGTGGCCGAAGTATTTACCGGCTCACCGGGCAAAATCGTTTCTCTGGCCGATACGATCAAGGGCTTCAAGATGATTGTGGACGGTGAATGTGACGCGCTGCCCGAGCAGGCGTTCTACATGGTTGGTGCCATTGAAGAAGCGTTTGAAAAGGCCAAAACGCTGTAATTATTTTCAGCGAGACGAAAGGTAAGATGTAAGATATGGCCATGACAGTTCATGTAGATGTAGTCAGCGCAGAAGAGTCCCTTTTTTCCGGTTTGGCCGAGTTTGTTGCCTTGCCAGGAGAAAGTGGCGAGTTGGGTATTTTGCCCGGCCATATGCCGCTGATGACTCGCATCAAACCGGGTACCGTGCGTATCAAGCTGCCGCACGGCAAAGAAGAGCACATCTTTGTTGCAGGTGGCCTGTTAGAAGTGCAGCCCGGGTTGGTTACGGTGCTGGCGGATACGGCCATTCGTGGTGCTGACCTTGATGAAGCCAAAGCACTAGAAGCCAAGAAGCGCGCCGAAGAGGCTTTGGCAAGCCGCAGTGCCGAAATGGATTATGCCCGTGCGCAGGCTGAGCTGAGTGAAGCGATTGCGCAGTTGTCAGTAATTGAGCGGTTACGCAAGCACGGTCATTGAATCGAGTGCATGGAAGTAATAAAAAAGGCAGCTTACGCTGCCTTTTTTATTACTGAGGTGTTTTGATTATGCAAAGTTCTTTTCTGCAAAATCCCAGTTTGCGAGTGAAGCGAGGAAGGTTTCCACGAATTTGGGCCGTGCATTACGATAATCAATATAGTAAGCATGCTCCCAGACATCAATGGTTAGCAAAGCTTTATCGCCAGAAGTTAATGGTGTGCCAGCGGCACTAGTGTTGAGAATATCCACCGAACCATCAGCCTTTTTCACTAGCCATGTCCAGCCTGAGCCGAAATTACCCACAGCGGAGGCCTGAAACGCTTTTTTGAACTCTTCAAAACTACCCCATTTGGCAGTGATTGCATCTGCCAGATGACCGCTTGGGGCTCCACCCCCAGCGACTTTCATGCTGTTCCAGAAAAATGTGTGGTTCCAGACTTGCGCCGCGTTATTGAAAACACCTCCGGCAGGGGCTTTTTTGATGATCTCTTCAAGTGTAAGGTTTTCGTACTCTGTACTTTTGACCAGATTATTAAGATTCGTCACGTAGGCTTGATGATGTTTGCCATAGTGATATTCAAAGGTTTCTTTTGAAATGTAGGGCGCAAGTGCATCAATTGCGTAGGGCAAAGCGGGTAATGTGTGTTCCATGTTAGTTCCTTAAAAAATGAGAGGATAGTCAGCTTAGGGAGAGCCGGTGATTTTAGTTAACATTGCGCTAAGTAACAACTTTTCCATTGCAGAATCTAGCACACTTGCTTTCGCGAAAAGATAAGCCTAGAGTATTTTTTTGCACTTGCTGGTCGTGGAAAAATTATAAAAATACGAGGAGATAAAAATGAAGCACAAAGCTTATTTGCTCAGCACGCCGGTGTTAATTTTTTCTGCTTTATCCATGCTATCTATCACCGCAAATGCGGCAGGGTTTGCATTGCAAAATCAGAACGGCGCCGGTAACGGAAATGCCTTTGCGGGTGTAGCCGCCAGTGCTGAAGATGCCAGCACATTGATTTTCAATCCAGCAGGCATGACTTATCTGCCTGAAGGGCATAGCCTCGCTATTGCTGGCACCGTACTCAATCGTTCGGTTGATTTCAGCAACGCAGGCACGACGGTAATGCCTACGTTTGCGCTGGGAAATGATGGGGGAGATGGCGGCGGAACTTCTTTGATTCCGGCAGTTTATTATGCGTATGCTGTTTCGCCACGCTTGCGTATCGGCGTCGGGCTATCGCCGACTTTTGGCAACAAAACCGAGTATGACGAAAACTTCATGGGACGATTTTCCGGTTATTTTGCTGAAATAAAGCAGATCAACATTAATCCTTCAATTGCCTATCGCCTGAATGAGAGCGTCTCGCTGGGTTTCGGCCTCGATTATGCGCACAACAAAGTCGAGTTTCGCCAAATGGCACCGGTAGCGGCCGCCACGCAACGTATTGCCAGGCTGGAGGGGGACGATGCCGCGTGGGGTTATAACCTCGGGGCGATGTTCCAGTTTTCACCCGCCACGCGGGTTGGACTCGCTTATCGCTCACGGATCAAGTTTCATCTTGAAGGCAAGCAAGACATTCAGGGCGTACTCAACCGAAATATCAAGGCGGAACTTGAAACACCGGATAATCTTTCGCTGGCTTTGCACCAACGCTTGAATGATCGCTGGGATCTGTTAGCCGATGTCACCTGGACCTACTGGAGCTCAATCAAGACGATTACGGCGACCAATGCAACGACGGGTGCGCCTGTTGCTGCGTTGAGTTTTAATTTTCGCGATACCTACCGTGTAGGCATCGGGGCTAACTACCAGCTAAACGACGCGTGGAAATTACGCTTTGGCACGGCCTACGATAAAACGCCGGTGCCTGGTGCCGCCGACCGAACCATGACGCTGCCGGATGCGGATCGAACCTGGCTCTCGGTGGGTGCGCGGTATACCTTGTCACCACAAAGTTCGCTGGATATGGGTTACAGCCATATCTTCTTCAAGAAAGTGGCAACGGAAAGAATAGTTGCTCTGGGTGGGCCTTTCACGCAAACCATACGTGGCAACTTTGACACCAGTGCGGATTTGCTCTCGGTGCAATATAACCACAATTTTTGAAAAGACTTTTAGCGCAGTGGTCAGCCGGCGGTAAATAGTTGCCGGGGTTACCTCAAGCGCTGTAGTCTTTTTTCCAGTCGCGCCATGTCGTCGCGCAGTTTATGGACATCGGCTGAAAAGTCGGCGATGGCAATACGGCGAACTAAAGTCGGTTGTTCTTCGATAAGATATTCACTGACATTTTCTGCCAGATTCATGGCGCGCTTTTTCTGGGTAGCCGAAAAAATGTGAGCGCCTGCTACCAGCCGATGCGAGACGATGTCACCAAATACGTGGGAAAGGTCTTCTTCCACATCCCAGCGCAGGTGTTGCAAAACATACCCCAGGCTTTGTGCAAACTCTGCTGAACCGCTGATGCGTGCGGCACGCATCATTGCCGCTTGGCCTTGTAGCGCCAAAAAAGGCGTGCTGGCCGGTAAGTCGATCGATACCGCAGGTTCAGTGCTGGTTGTTGCTGTGGCGACCAAGCCTTCTGCTGTGATGTTGAACACAGCGGAAAAAGGCGGGAGAGACATTTTCACGCATTGGCCAGCAAACGGTTGCAATTTCTCACGCGCCCAAAGGGCCTGACTTAATAGATGGTTTACCGTCGCGACTAGCGCTTTCATGGCAACCATCGCAGGATCAGGCAGAAAGGGCATAAGCCGGTTAGTCTTGTTGAATACCAGCCACTTGCCAGCCGCTGGCGCCGCTTAGCGGTTTTACGAGATGCCACACCTCAGAAAAGGCCTCAGGCGCATTCTGTGCGTCTTCACGCAATTGTCCATGAAAGCGCACGCTCGCCACATAGCGTGTGGTTTCAGTGGAGACATCCAGCAGATCCGCCGCTAACTGAATGACATCTGTTTGCTGCGCAGCGCGTTGCCGTTCCTGAAATTGGAGTTGAATCTCGGCAGCTACTTCCGGTGTAGAAAAAAGACGGATGTCCTCCATGTCGCCACGATCATTGGCGGCTTGCAAGCGCACGAAACTGAGCTTGGCTTGGCGTAAAAAACCTTCTACATCGAAGTCAGCCGGAGTGTTACCCGGTGTGCTTTGTGCAGCAATAGATGTCGCCGCATCGCCAGCGCCGCCCAGCGCCGGACTCAAGATTTTTTGCGTATCAAAATAGGTAGGTTCCTGGCGACTGGCAGAGTTTGCCGCAACAGGCTGAGGGTACTGCAGGGTATTGCCCGTAGGACGGCTGCCCAAAAAACGACGCAGAAGAAAAATGACACCCATGACTAATAAGGCGATCAGCAAGAAATTGGCTACGCCTTCGCCCATGCCAAAATGC
>JAYTIQ010000075.1:0-7068 GCA_043731705.1 Rugosibacter sp. | reverse complement strand
GGCGTCGCACATTCACGACGATTTCATAACGCCCTGGTTTCGGCATCTCAAAAAAGTTGCCATAGGTGACGGCGCTCCCAAGCGACATCATTTCCAGCTTGCGATTTTGGACAGACATGCCAAGTTCGCCCACGCTGGCTGTCACCACAGCATCGGTAACTCGCTTGCGTGTTTTTTCGTCGAAAATGGAAATGACTAAATGATGCGTTGCTTTGTCCTGCGAAGCATCCGCGTGCATCGTTCGTTCTTCGTGCCCAAGAGGATGATCGCGCAGGATCTCGGCAGGTACGATCCCGTAATAGAGCACCATCCCGTCAAGCCTAATCGACTGGCTGCTATTGAAGGCAGCTGCAATCGTCGCCTTGGCAGCTAGCGCAAAGCAAGCGAGCAAGATGCTGCTGACGAAAAATTTCCTAACCGCAATCTTGTAACGCGAACGATAACTAATTGGCGACACTGCGTTCCCACATGAAATGTTCATATATTCCTGTCCACATTAAGCCAAATGAAAATCCAAACAGCAGCTCTTCCAACGGCAAACCGTAAATACGCACGCCGGTTAACGCGCTGAAATTCCAGACTTGTTCGATATAACCCGGTGCCGACCATTTGAGCCCCAGCAGGAAAACGGTGTAAAGCGCCAAGAATAAGATTCCGCCAACAAGCGTGTTTCCCGTCAAATCAGGACGACAAAAGATCACTGCGATGGCGCCTAGGACCATCGCCGCGATACCGGCGTGAATCGGATTCCACGGCAAGAAATACAGAACAGGAAATAAGGCGAACGGCGCTGCAAGCGCCCACCGATGCCATTTATGCCGCCACTGATGGCGCTCCCCATCTGCCATGGCCTCCGCACGCTTGCGCAGAATAATGTTGTAAAGAACTGCGGCAATGCCGCCAATGGCAAAACTGAAGATGAAGCTCTCGATATCAAAACCCGTTCTCTGCGCCAACTCAAAGAGGCTAGGTGGATTCCAATATTCAGGTACAAAAAGCGGCTCTGTTATTCCAAACGGCATCATGACCCAGCTTGCACGCCACATGACGGTTCGCTGTTTTGGGAAAAATCCATACAAAAATATCCACGGCAGCAGAAATGCACTTGACCACACTAACCATACATAATGAGATGTCATCTTCGCCTCAAATTCGTAAGCGCCGCTGCGCGCTAGCTACGGTCAGCGATATACGATTACCGTCATTTTGGATTGAGTCAGCACGTTCTGGGTGACGCTGCCCATTAACAGCTTGGTGAAACCACTGCGACCATGTGACCCCATCACAATCAAATCGCATTTCTGACTTTTCGCCGCGTTGATGATGCCTTCGTGCGGTGCATAGGACGTTGTTACCAAATCGGTGAATGGAACGCCTGCATCCTTTGCTAATTTGCCAATTACATCCACGCGGTGCTGTCCGGCTGTACGAGTGGCATCTTCAAAGCGGTCAATGGTCTGCTGATCAAATACATAACCCTCAGAGTACACAGGCAGTAGATCTTCAAGGGCGCTATAGCCCGTTACCTTCGCGCTCAATGCCTTTGCAAGCAAGATTCCAGATTTGGCAGCTTTGTTTGCAAGCGGAGAACCGTCCGTGCAAATAAGAATATTCTTAAACATAAATGCTCCTTCAAAAGAGGCTTAGCGTTGACAATCAACAAAAATTTGACGCACATTTGTCGCTGGATATTCCGCATGCCAGAACAGCGATGTTCCACCGCTCGCTACGAAATCTGCTGGCTGGAGAAAACTTGAATTCATGGCTGGAATGGTCGTGAAACTTCATGGTGGGGCGTGAGCAAACGTGGCAAGCCAAACGTTAACAACAACCCCAACGCCACAAGAGCCGCTGTCAAAATGAACGAAGCTCCCGGTAATGCGGAGGCGTTGAATAGTAGGCCACCCGCCGCTGAGCCGACGGTTACACCCAAGCTCGCCGCAGCGGTCTGCTTACCAAGCTCCCAGCCTTGGGCGCTGCCCGCATTGACTGATATCCAGTAAGTCAGGATCGGCAAAAGTACGCCAGCGCTAGCCGCCACGGCACCTATCACCACCAGCATTAACGTAAAATTGGACGCACGCGGAACCAAAAACAAACCAATCGCCAGCACGGCCAGTGCAGGCGCGATCAGCCAGCGAGTGACAGAAGGATTGAACCAATGCGCGAACACAATTGCTTGCACAACGAACATGACTAAACTGCATTCAGTAAACATGAGCGCAACCTGTGTCGGGGTTAAACCCAGCTCTTGTGTGCCGCGCAACGCGAGGCCAACCTCGAACACGCCGACACTGGCAGAAACGATAAAGGTGAGGATGAGCAGTTTGGGCACCAGCCACGGAAGATCTTTAGCCGATAGTTCCATCGCTTTTTTTATCTGAACACTACCATTGCTGCTCTGCATAGCAAATGCTGCGAACACTGCAACTAATAGCGCGAGAAGCGCTGTTGCGGCAAGGGGAAACGCAATAGAACCTGCGGGCAAACTTAGCGTGAATAGATTCGTCCCGGCACGCGTTACTATCACGCCCAGCATCGGGCCCAGCAGGAAGCCGGTAATGCCTGCCATGCTAACGAATGTAAATCGACGAATGCGCCGCTGTTCCGTTTGGCTCAAGTTGCCGATCACAGACGCCGCCACCGGAGTTACTGCTGCCGCAAAAATTCCGCTCAAGAAGCGCTCAGCGTAAATAGCGGCGAGATTTTCAACAAACGAAAACCCCATCATGGTTACAGCGAAGCCTGCCAAGCTGATCAGCAACACGCCTCGTGGGCCATGTCGATCTGCAAGCCGCCCCCACATCGGCGCAAATAGAAAAGGCGAAAGTGTGTAAACAGCGGTGAGTAGCCCTGTATGCCGCGACACCTCCGAGACCGTAACTCCCGCGCCTAGCAACCGTTCGATCAAATACGGCAATAGCGGGAGAACTACGCCATAACCTATTGACACCGTGAACGCGGCGAGCATCAGCACGATCATCGTCCCACGAGGCAAGTCTTGAGTTGGCATCTGCTTGTCATTCACCGGATCGCCCCTGACTGTTCTGCAACAACGTGGTGGTTGATTTCGCCACACGGCGTTGTGCAAAGTAGCACACCAGCCCTATCAGCCAGACGACTGGCGGCGCCAACAGCAACCATTTGAAATCTGAGTCGAGCAAAAAGTTGGTTCTGCTCATGCCTGCCACCGTGAGCAAGCCAGTGCACCCTAGCGCAATGCCGATGCCCTTTATCCTTTGTGGCACCGCATGCATGCCCACGAAAATAGTCAACGCTCCACAGGCCGCAATGAATCCACCCATCACCGTAAACACACTTCGTAGCCACGATCCCAGGTGCGGAATCAGCCCCTCGACTTGAACCGCCGTCAAACCCAAATAACGCAAATCCTCCGGCAATAGCGGTGGGCGAAACCATATGAAATATCCACCCAAACCAATTAGCCAGACACCACAGAAAGTGAAAATCCATTTTGAGAGTTGCTGCAAAACCTCGCTTGTCTTCATATGCCCACTTTTTCAGCAAGGTGCGGGCGGGCGGGCCTGCGAATTGCAAAGTGAAGATAAATGACGGCACTCAATAGCGCCGCAAAAAAACACCAAACCGATATAAACCAAACAGCGTAGAAGTAGTAGGCCAAGCCAAAAGCCAGCAGAGCCAGTACGCCGAACACTTTCACCAGTCGGTGCGATGAAACAACCGGGCTGACGGTGGTTGAAAGCAGGTATAGCGTCATCACCGCTGCGGCGAAGAAATGGGGCGAAACATATTCGATGTGCTGACCCGAGATGCGCGAGATAGTGGGGTACGCTACCAGTATATAAAGCAGATACGTGCCCACCCCTATGCCACCCGCCACGAAAGCACGCAATGCTTGTCGACGTAACCGCAGCGGCTCAATCAAAAAAACCGCTACTGGCACATATATCGGCCACAACACATGTGAGAAGACTGAATACGCGTGTGTCAGCACCGCGTTGAGGTGCGGTACATCATGCTGGAAGGTTAGCCAGATCGCACCTTCAATCAATTGCTGTATGGCAAACAGAATGGGGATCGCAGCGAACGCAATTTCGCGCGGGTGATCCACAGACCTCAGCGTCAGCGTGCCAATGCCGAGCAACACGGCACCTGCTGTGAAACTTGCTGTCGCCGAAAAGCACATTTAGATAACCCTCATGACGCAGCGGATGCGGTTAATACAAGTGCCGTAGCGCTGATGACTTTCGCATCACCATTAATAGCCCGCATCGCGTCCAACCAGTTGACGATGGTCATCAAGGCCAAGCCATAGTTGCCCACCTGACAATGGTTTTGCGCGCTCTCGCTGCAGGTGAACAATCGTGCGGTGATGGAGTGCGCGTTCTTAAGCATTCTCATCTGGTCGTGCCATTGTTCCAGCGGGATGTAGTGGTCTTCGCTTCCAGCCAGCAGCAGAACGTCCTGCGTGATGGCCGCGGAGACATCCGCCGTTTCGAATTGCCTGAATGCCTGAAGGAATGCAAACGCCGAATCAGTTCCAGTCACGTGCATGCCGTCCTGAAGGCCCCATTGCACCACCGGACTTTTCCTGGCAACTCTGGCGAGCATTCCGTTCACCAAACTGGCCGCCCGCAGTCTCAGCAGGACTTTCAGCAATCCGCGCAGCAGCGCTGGGGTCTGGCGCAAAGTGATGTCAAGGCCATTCGTGAAAATATCGAAGGCAACCACGCGTTCGATCCGCCGCTCTAGGGCCGCGGCACGCATCACCAAACACCCGCCGAGCGACCCGCCAATCAGCGTTACCCGCTCCACCTGAAAATAATCCAGAATGGCGCTGACTGGCTTGTGCCACTCTGCGGTCATGGTGAGTCCTGCCTCGTTAAGCGCGCCGCCCTGACCGGGACCGTCAAAAGCGATCACGTCATAACCGGCGTCGCTAAGAAAGATGCACGCCGTGGTCAGCTCCTCGATGTAACTGTCGAAGCCACCGAAGAAGACAATCGTGCTTTTGGCGTGCGGCGGCTTCAAGCGATACGCCGGCATAAATCCATGGGCATCACCGTCGGTGTAGGGCACGGCGTAGCGCTCGCCTAGCTCCTGTCCATACAACGACCGCACTGCTCCCAGAAACTTTTCTCGCGCGGGCTTTCGTTCAGGGTCGTCTGCTTGCATAAAGAACTCTGCGGACCGCCAGTAGCAACTCGCTCTCAGGATGTGCCCCTGAAGCGATGCGCGCTCAGCGAGCGCCACAAACTCGCGCTTCCAGTCGGCATAGGTCACGATTCGCGGCGCTGCCATCCGCATTTCTTCGAGCATGTCGGGCTCGCCCACCCAACCGAACCAGCGGTTCATCTGGAAGTTCATGCTCACGTCCGGGTGCAGGTCGTGATAGCCGACGGGAAATGTCATGGCTGCCATCACGACGTATGGCGAGTCAGCCGGGGCGAGTCGAACTGCGTAGCCGCATCGTGCGCCATCTGCTTGGTACACCAGCGTGCGTAGAACCCGCCAAGCAAACGGCCCAGCCACGATCCAGGGGCAGTAGTTGGCAAACTGTAGTCAATGAAAACACGCACTCTCGTTGCCTCGCCGCTGGGCGTCAACTCAAAGCCCATGCGGTAGTGCGCCATGACTAAGAGCTTCAGCGTTCCTATCGTCTCCCATACCTTCCTGCGGGGAATCTGGCGCTCGGTGATCACCTCTTCGAGCGAAAGTGGGATGCCCATCATGCGTCCTTGCATGCGAATTTTTGATCCGATAACGCGGCCGCCATCGGCATCAACGTCAATGGACATGCGCGAACCCATCATCATCATCGAAGACTCACCCATATGAGCCGCCAATGCCTTCGGATCGTCCAGATAGGCGAAGACCCGATCAGCCGGTGCGTTAGCCAGTGCCGAGCTTTCGGCGTGAAAAGGAAACAAATGATCAGACATTGTGGGCTTCGATTGACGGGGCTGACCGCGTCTGCAGTTGCCAGACAAAATTGCATTCAGGCCTACCATCCGCCATTCGTCCTCCGCGCAGGCCACGATCAAATGTCATTTCGTCCGGCAGGTAGGAATTGAACATCGCGTTATCGATCTGGCACACGACTGGCGTCAACTCCGGGAGAACTACGGAGATCGCAAATTCATGGAACACGCAGCGCGTGATCTTGATTTCGAAGCGCCGCGCCGAGCGCTCGACAACTTCCATCTGGTTCCATCGAACCAGCCCGGTGCGGTTGTTCTCGATCTCCAGTGCCGAGAAGTTCTGAAAATTTCGCTCTTTGTGTACCGTGTCAATCTGCAGGTTCTGAGTGGCCGTGCCGCCGGTCAACAGCGCGACACGCATAATCTCGAACGCCCTGTGTTGGCCGACTTTCTTCTTGAGGTTCAGATAAACCCAAACTGGCAACGCGGCGAGATCAATCAGCTCGGGCGGAAATCGCTTGTCGAGCGTTTTTTTGAATTGAGCGAGAGTGAACTTGCAGCGCAGAAGAAACAATCTTGGGTATCGCAGCTCTTTCCCCAGCATGTGAAGCAAGAGCGGTGAAGTAACTTTCTTCATATCGAATTCCGGGGTCATCTGCATGTTCCAGTATCAGTTTGAGATTTACGACGATGTTTGTTTTGACGCCTTTGCCAGTACATCGGAAGCCTTGGCCTGCTCCGGTGCCGCTGGCTCGCCCGGCTGGCGAATACCTGCAAGCTTGGTGCGCTTCAACATCAGCGCGTTGATCGCCACGATCAACGTACTGCCCGACATAGAAATTGCCGCGATCTCTGGGCTCAATACGAATGGATACAACACGCCCGCCGCGAGTGGAAACGCGATGGTGTTATAGCCCACCGCCCACCAAAGATTCTGGTGCATCTTGCGCACCGTAGCGCGGGAAAGTTCAATCGCACCCACGATGTCGTACGGGTCACTTTTCATCAACACAACATCTGCACTTTCCATCGCCACATCGGTGCCCGCACCAATCGCAAAGCCGACGTTCGCTTGAGTGAGCGCGGGTGCGTCGTTGACGCCATCGCCGACCATCCCTACTTTTTTGCCGGTGGCCTGTAGCTCTTTCACCTTTTGCGCCTTCTG
>JAYTIQ010000074.1:0-3231 GCA_043731705.1 Rugosibacter sp. | reverse complement strand
ATCAAGGCCAGCGGGCAAACCCTGCAGCAGATCGAGGCCGAGATTGCCCAGCGGCTGAAAGGCAAGGCCAACCAGGCGCAAGTGCTGGTGCGGATGATTCGCAACCTGTCGTCGAACGTTACCGTAGTGGGCGAAGTCGGCACCAGCGCGCGTGTACCGCTGACCCCGCAGGGCGAGCGCCTGCTCGATGCCATCGCCGCCGTGGGCGGGGTGCGCCAGCCGGTGAACAAAATGACCATCCAGGTCACGCGCGGCAGCAATGTCTATTCCCTGCCGCTTGAAACCGTGATTCGCGACCCGAAGCAAAACGTGCCCCTGCAACCCGGCGATGTGGTGACCGCGCTGTTCGCGCCGCTGAGTTTCACCACGCTGGGTGCCACCGGCAAAAATGAGGAAATCAATTTCGAGGCGCAAGGCATCAGCCTGGCCCAGGCCTTGGCGCGCTCCGGCGGGCTGGTTGATTCAAGGTCAAATCCGCAAGGTGTATTCATCTTTCGCTTCGAGCCCAAAGATGCGCTGGCGTGGCCACATGAACCCGTTTTGACGACGCCGGAAGGCCTGGTGCCGGTGATCTATCGCATCGACCTTAAAAACCCCAGCAGCTTTTTTGTAATGCAGAGCTTTGCCATGAACAACAAGGATTTGCTGTACGTGGCCAATGCGCCGGCAGCCGAGCTGCAAAAGTTCCTGAACCTGGTTGTCTCGGTGGCTTACCCGGTGTTGACGTTCAAGCAGTTGACCAAATAATGTCGGGCGCTCACGTCGCTCCAACGAGCCGTCATTCCGGCGGAGGATATTCTTCATTCCGGCGTAAAAATTCGTCATTCCGGCGTCCCACAGGGATTTCCGTTGGTCAAAGGCCGGAATCCAGTCCATCGTATTTTCAAAGTCTGGCACGGTGACTGTTTCAGGAAAGCCCAGCCTGGATATACCGCCGGGCACATTGGCCAGCGTCTTGCGACAGGCTGGCCTGAAAAAATAGGAGTTCTTAATGCGCTATTTGGTTATTGTCGAAAAAGGGTCTGCCTCGTTTGGTGCGTATGTGCCCGATCTGCCGGGCTGCGTCGCTGCGGGCGAAACGAAGGAAGAAGTTCTTGCGCTGATCCATGAGGCCATCGAATTCCACATTGAAGGCCTCAAGGAAGACGGCTTGCCCGTTCCGCCACCCGCTTCCTACAGCGAATTGATTGAGATTGCGGCATAGCCTTGTCCTGTAGCGCGCTATTTCCAGTGGCATATTCCGCTTCGCCGTTTGGGCAACAGGCCTTGAAGGCGCGTCGCCCCAGCGAAGGCTGGGGCCCAGTCCATTCAAGTGTTGGGTTTAACGATGGACTGGATTCCAGCCTTTGACCATCGGAAATCCCTTTGGGACGCTGGAATGACGGCATCTCGGTCTTGCCTCGAATGACTTCAGTCCCGCCAGCAGTAACGCTGTTCCGGTTGCAGTGCACGCCTGCGCTTGGACATATCGAAATCAATTGCGTCAACTTTGATTGTTGACGCCATGCAGTTCACCGGTAAATTTCTTTGCGATTGCCAATTTCGATCACGAGGACGCAAAGCGCGCCGTCTTGAATATCGCAAATAATTCGATAGTCACCAACGCGGTAGCGCCAGAAAGATCCGGCTGTCGGTCCAGTCAATGCATGGCCGATGTTGCGCGGCTCCGCCAAGCCCGCGATACGCGCATCCATGAAATCGAGAATGCGCCGCGCTATCGGCTTGTCCAACTTGCGGAGCTGTTTTCGGGAGGTCTCTGAATACTCAATCTTCCAGGCCAAGGTCTTTTCTCACTTTTTCGGCGGAATAGACCCTTTCATCACCCTTGTGAATGCGCTCCATCGTGGCGGCGGCCAGGTAGAAGTCTTCCAAATCTTCCAGGCCGTTGGTGACCAACTCGCGAAGATAGTAGGCCTTGGTGCGGCCCGTCTGTGCTGCCAAATAATCAAGTCGTTGCTCAACCGCAGGATCAAGACGGATTGAAGTTGCCATAACATATACCCCTTCTGCATACGTGCATTCAGTGTATCGCAAATTACCCATTTGTGGATAGTCGCTGCGATGTGCGAGCGGTATGCACAATAACCCCCACATGCGCCCTGTAAACTGGCCTGCATGCCTGCAAGCCCTTAAAAATATTGCGTTTCGGGCAGGACTTCAACACACTGCCAGTTGTTTCGTCGCCAACCGACCGTTATGAATTCAGTCCCGTCAGCAGTCACACCTTTTCAGTTTCATGGCATCCCGGCGATTGCACTCAAGGGCCCGCAAGGCGCCAGCGCAATCGTCAGCCTGCAAGGTGCGCAAGTGCTGTCGTGGATTCCGGCTGGCGGGCAAGAGCGGCTCTACCTGAGCGAGAGGAGCGATTTTTCCGGGAAAACCGCTATTCGCGGCGGTGTGCCCGTATGTTTCCCGCAATTTTCCAGCCAGGGCACATTGCCGAAACATGGCCTGGTTCGATGCGTACCTTGGCAGTTGCTTGAGCAACATGCGGACGACGTAGCGGCGTCGGTAACGCTGGGCCTTACTGACAGCGCAGACACGCGAGAACTGTGGCCGCACGCATTTTCAATAAAGCTTGACGTTCGGCTAAGCGCGCATGAATTGAACATTGGTTTTGAAGTTGAGAACACCGGTAAGCAGGCATTTTCATTTGCGGCGGCCTTGCACACCTATCTTCGCGTTGGCGATATCGATGTGGTACAAATTGAGGGGCTAGGCGGTGTGGCTTATCGCGATGCGGCCAATGGCAATCGTGAAGTGAATCAGGCCGAAGCGATGTTGAAGATTGATGGCGAGGTGGATCGTGTCTATCACGTGGCCCCAAAATTGCTTAAGGTTTGTGAGCCAAAACGGGAGCTAGTCATTCAATCCCAAGGCTTTAAGGAAACCGTGGTCTGGAATCCGGGGCCGAGCAAATGTGCTGCGTTGAACGATATGCCCGAGGACGGTTACCGCCACATGGTTTGTGTGGAGGCGGCGTGTTCGGACGCAAAGGTAGAATTGATGCCCGGTCAACGTTGGGTTGGATCACAAGAGTTCAGTCAGCCCCGTTGAAATTGATGGTCGTCATAAGCGGCAAAGTAAATATAAAATTTTCATTTGAACAGTCAGCCCCTACCCCCGCGGGTAGGTTTGTAAAGTTTTTGATGTATGGCTCTGAATAACATTTGGGCTGCATGATAAAAGTGATCGTATGGGCAATGCGCAGCTTGCCCACGCGGACATCGG
>JAYTIQ010000073.1:0-19196 GCA_043731705.1 Rugosibacter sp. | reverse complement strand
AAATTAAAATCTGACAACGCGCTATCAAACACCGGAATCTGACTTTGATCGCGTTCAGGAATATATAAATAAAACAGCCGGGGTTCTAGCGTTTGCGTTAACGCCGTGCCAAACCAATCCAATGGTCGCTCGAATGTCACCCCACTATCCACACTGGCGATAGGCACATTTCGTGTGATGTTATCTGGCACACCCAGCGCTTGTTTATCTAACCGATAACGAGTCGAGTGCACACCAATTTTTGGCGTGACAAAAAATGCTGCGGTTTGCAGGGGCCACGATATTTGCGGATACAGCGTGAAGCGTCGGCCCTCGGTCAGCGTGGGGTGGCTAAAGTTCACATTCTCGCCACTAAAGGCAAAGCTCATGCCCAGCGGCAAATCGCTGCGGTTGGCATTCACGTTAATTTGCGGCAGTCGCTTATAAGGCGTGACCACGGTCGGCAAAGCCGGATCTTGCAACGTTTGATAGCTTTGCGCGAGCACGCTGGCTGACCACCAGCTCGCGCCATAGCTTAAGGTGCCCTGCCGTAACAAATTGGTTTGCGCAATAATGGCCGAGCTATTGGCCAGATCACTAAAGTAAGTACCATCAGATGCCCCATTCAAATTCAGCGAAGCATTCACGCCATAGCCAAGATATTGATTGTGCGTGACCGAGTAGGCACTGCGGCGTTTATCTTCCAGCCTGTCATTGGGCAACAGCTGGCCTAACAAGGTACCGCTGTAGGTAGGCTCAAGATAACGATATTCACCATTCCACATTACCCCGCGCTTCGTGATCACGCGAGGCGCAATGGTGGCATCCATGTTGGGCGCAATGTTCCAGTAAAACGGCTGGGTATACTCAAAGCCACCGCGCGTGGTAGAACCTACCGTTGGCGTCAGTAAACCACTTTGGCGCTCATTGTTGAGTGAAAAACTCAGCCACGGCGAATACAAAATGGGGACGCCTTTGAAGAGCAACGTGGCATTGCTTGCCACGCCTTCTTGCTCGGTATAGTCAAGCCGCAAACTGGAAGTACGCGCAAACCAATCGGGGTCGGAACCCGCCGCTGGCGTACAAGTGCTGTAAGTCGCATCTGTCAGGCGATATTTTCCCTTGCCTTCAAAATCCATGCGTGAGGCAGCGCCCTGCCCGGTGGTCAGCTGCCCGGCGGGTTCTTCACCTGTTGTCCACAATATCGGTGGCGTGCCGGTTTGCGGACGCCGTATCTGGTATTCCGGCTGTTCAAAGAAGCCTGTGTTGTCAGCCAGCTTCATGCGCAGCTTGGGCCCACGAATGCGATCCCCTTCGTTGGTCAAATCCACATGGCCTTCGGCCTCCACCTCGTCGGTCGCTTGCCAGTGAGTCAAACGGTCACTTTTCAGCACTGCACCGCGGCGGCGCAATTCAACATTGCCCTCGGCGACCATTTTTTCATCCGTTTGGCCAGTCATGCTGTCCGCCGTGAGAAAGGTAGGCAATTGCTCATCCGGCCCTGTGGCATGCGCCAAAAGGCGACTGGTTATTTTAAGACTCGGCCCTGGCAATACGCCAGCCGCCACGTGCGCTGAATACGTTGGCATCAAATCGGGCTGCGCGGCTACCAGTGGCGGCTCGCGCAGTGTAGATGACGGCACCGCGATGAGCGTGGCCTCACGACCGCCCAACAGCGCAGGATCAACGAGCAAAGGAGGCAGGGTTTTGGCTGTGGCGACTGAGGTAGCTGCATCTTTAGCGATCTCTTTACGCGCGGGATTCGCTACGGCTACGGCTCGCGGCGTAGCCACTACAGCAGGCGCCGGGGTGGTTGCCGGGATTGTCTCCAGTGCCCCCACTGGGACTTCTGTTGGCGTTGCTGCCGGGGTTGATGCTCCTCCGCCCAGCAGTGCCGGATCAACCTGCAGCTTGGGTAACGTTTCTACTGCGCGCGCATTCGAGGCCGCACCCAGAAAGCTCGTGCCCAGTGCCAGCAAGGCAATGAGGTGTCGTCTATAGAGGTGTCCGCGATTGCAAAAAGGCATGCCGTGTCTTTTATCAGAATGTAGCGGCACAGCAGTGATGGATAAACACTTTGCTGACCGATGCTAGAATTTTGAATTCTAACACTGTGCCCCTGCCGAAGGACTTCGCCATGGGTTTTTGCGCAAGTTTCTGCGCTTACGTCAACGCCACATAAATTTCCCGCCTCTATGGAACGTCAGCAACAGATTATCGATTGGCTCACGGCGCTCTGGCCGGGACGTCAATTCTCCCTGCTTCCCGCATCGGCTGATGCCAGTTTCCGCCGCTATTTTCGTGTCACGCTGGATGACGCTAGCACATTAATTGTCATGGATGCGCCGCCCGTTGTTGAGGATTGCCGCCCATGGCTGCATGTGCAGCAGCTTTTCAGCACAGCAGGCGCGCACGTTCCTACCGTCCTCGCACAAGATATTGAGCGCGGTTTTTTGCTGCTCTCTGATTTAGGCAATACCACTTACTTCTCGCGACTCACGGCGGATACCGCACCGGTGATGTATGGCGACGCCATTACCGCGCTGATCAAAATCCAGCAAGCCAGTCGCCCCGGCGTACTCCCGGAATACGACCACGCTTTGCTTAAACGCGAGCTGGATTTATTCCCCGATTGGTATCTCGCGCGTCATCATCAACTCACGCTCACCGACACCCTGCGCGCGGAACTTGACACGGTATTCGAGCGCATCCTCGCGGTGAATCTGGCGGAACCTCGCGTGTTCGTGCACCGTGATTATCACTCGCGCAATCTGATGCACATGAATTCCGCCGCCAACCCCGGCATCATTGATTTTCAGGATGCCGTATATGGTCCCATCAGCTACGATCTGGCCTCGCTGTTCAAGGATGCCTACATCACCTGGGATGAAGAAACCACCCTGGACTGGCTGGTGCGCTACTGGGATCAGGCGCGCAAGGCTGGCCTGCCTGTCGCGACAGATTTCGCCCTATTCCACCGTAGTTACGAGTGGATGGGCCTGCAACGGCACCTTAAAGTGCTGGGCATTTTCGCCCGCCTTTATCACCGCGATGGCAAAGATGGCTACCTCAACGATTTGCCGGTGGTCGAACAGTACGTGCGCAAAACCTGCGAACGTTACGCCGGGCTAAAACCAATTCTCAGGCTGCTCGATCAAGTATCCGGCCAAACCCAACAGGACGGCTACACCTTCTGATGAAAGCCATGATTCTCGCGGCCGGTCGTGGCGAACGCATGCGGCCTTTGACCGATACCTGCCCCAAACCGCTCTTGCCCGTAGGCGGCCAGCCGCTGATTGTCTGGCATCTGCAACGCTTGGCAGCAGCAGGGTTCCGCGAAGTCATCATCAATCACGCGCATCTTGGCGCGCAGATCGAAGCGGCCTTGCAGCAAGGCGCGACGTGGGGGCTGACAATACGTTATTCGCCTGAACCCGCAGGCGCACTGGAAACTGCGGGCGGTATTGCCAACGCACTTCCGCTCTTGGGCGATGCGCCGTTCCTGGTCATCAACGGCGACATTTATTGCGACTGGGATGTGGCGCGCGCAAGAGACGCCTTGGCGGTAAATGATCTGGCGCATCTGGTTTTAGTGGCTAATCCCGCACATCATCCAGCAGGCGATTTCATCTTGGCTGACGGGAAGGTCTTGAACCCGTCTCTGGATGAGACTGATCCTGATGGCAAGACAAGTCAATTAACCTTCTCCGGCATAGGCGTTTATCGCCCGGCATTATTCAGCACCATCCCCCATGGCCGACCCGCAAAACTCGCCCCGTTGTTACGCACGGCCATGACCACCGGCCAGGTTTCTGGCGAACAACATCATGGCCGCTGGATTGACGTTGGTACACCCGAACGCCTGGCCCAACTGGATGCCCTGCTTGGACATAATTCACGCGCACTATAATCGTCGATATGGATAACTCACCGCACCCCAAAAGCACTCTCTGCTCGGCGTATCACCAGCGCCGACTTTCCCTCATCACTCGCATGCAGCAAGCGGGCGGTGGTGTCGCCGTGATTCCGACCTCAGCCGAACAAGTGCGCAATCGTGACGCACACTATCCGTTTCGTGCAGATAGTTACTTTCAATATCTCACCGGCTTTAACGAGCCTGAAGCAGTGCTAATCATCGTCGTTTCTGCCCAAAGCAATTCAGCGCAAAGCCTGCTTTTTTGCCGAGAAAAAAATCCCGAGCGCGAAACATGGGATGGACATCGCTACGGGCCGGAAGCCGCAAAAGAACGCTTTGCTTTTGATGATGCCTTCCCCATTACTGCATTCGATACCCAGTTGGCCGAATTGCTCGCCGATCAACCCGCGCTGTGGTTTTCGCTAGGGCATGACGCCGCTTGGGATGCACGCATCACCACCGCGTTGAATACCGTGCGCGCCCAAACCCGCGCGGGCAAATCTGCCCCCGCCATCCTGCGCGATGTGCGTGTTGAACTGGATGCCATGCGCCTGATAAAAGACGCCAGCGAGCTCGCCCTGATGCGTCGCGCGGGCGAAATTGCCGCCGAGGCGCATGTGCGCGCCATGCGTTTCACCAAACCAGGCCACCATGAATATGCAGTGGAAGCTGAACTTCTGCACACCTTCCGTCGCCACGGCTGCGAGGCCCCGGCCTATACTTCCATCGTCGCGGGCGGGGCGAATGCCTGCGTGCTGCATTACGTCGGCAACGATCAGATCTTGCGTGATGGCGATTTATTGCTGATTGATGCCGCCGGAGAGCTTGACGGTTACGCGGCTGACATCACGCGCACCTTCCCCGTCAATGGCCGTTTTTCTGCTGAGCAAGCGGCGATTTATCAACTGGTACTGGATGCCCAGCTCGCCGCCATTGATGCCGTAAAGCCCGCTGCCAGCTTTCTCGCCCCGCATGAGGCCGCGCTCAACGTGCTCGCGCAAGGCATGCTCGATTTGCATTTGCTTAGCGGTTCATTAAGTGAAGTCATCGAGACAGAAAGCTACAAGAAATTTTTCATGCATCGCACCAGCCATTGGCTGGGCAAAGACGTGCACGATGCGGGCGGCTATCGACAAGGCGAACAATGGACGCCGCTGCAACCTGGCATGGTGCTGACTATCGAGCCCGGCTGTTACATTCGCCCTGCCAAGGATGTGCCCGAAGCCTTCTGGAACATCGGCGTGCGCATTGAAGATGATGCAGTGGTGACCAGCGGCGGCAGCGAGATCATTACCAGCGGCGTGCCAAAAACCATCGCCGATATTGAAGCCTTGATGCGCGACACCCTTGTTAGCTGAACCGCAATGTCCGCAATGCCTTCGCCCGTCCCTAGCGCAACTTCAATCAATCACTTCCTTCTGCGGAAAAGTGACCAGGGGGAAGGCCAACTCATTGCCACCGACAATCGCCGCCGAAGGGTGGCGATTGTCGGTGGTGGCCCCACCGGCATGGCGCTTGCCTTAGCCTTGCATCACCATGGCATCCCTGCAGAAATTTTTGAAGCACGCACGCGCGCTGAGGTAAGCCAGGACACCCGCGTGCTGGCATTGTCTGACGGTTCGCGACAGGTTCTCGATTGGCTAGGCGCCTGGCCACAACATGCTGCCACGTCGATTCAACGCATCCACATATCCCACCGTGGCGCGCTGGGGCGCACACTTCTGCGTGCCAGCGAAATGGATGTTCAGTCACTGGGCTGGGTATTACCCGCAGAGCAATTAATCACCACGCTTGAGACTGCAATAAATCATGCCGGTATTATTTATCACGAGCAGCACAAAGTCGGCACCTCAAGGGGACTTTCTGCGGGGCGTGCTGGTGAGACGGCAGATTTTTCGCTCACCGCCTGGGCGGAAGGTGCGGTGAATGACACTGACCCAGTGCATGACGTCACTACCCACGATTACGCGCAACATGCCGTGCTATGCCAAGCACATACTGCAGAGCCGCACCATCACATCGCGTGGGAACGATTCACCGAGGAAGGGCCGGTGGCTTTGCTGCCGTTGGGTCATGCCTACGCCGTGGTACTTACCTGTGCAGCAGCAGACGCCGCACGAATTACCGCGCTGAGTGACACCGATTTTCTCGTCTTGCTGCAACAGCGTTTTGGTACCCGGCATCGATTTACCTCTGTCACCCCGCGCGAAAATTTCCTGCTGGGCTTGCGTTACCGGCAGCAGATAGTAGGTGAACGTCAAGTCTGGCTGGGCAATGCCGCACAAACCCTGCACCCCGTTGCCGGGCAAGGGTTTAATCTGGCCTTGCGCGACGTGTGGGAACTCGCGCGCACACTGCACCACGCACCCGACCCAGGCAACGCCGACCGGCTCACCACTTACGCCAAGCACCGTCAGCTCGATCGACGCGGCGCCATTGGCTTTACCCATGCGCTCATCAATATTTTTGCATCCACCTTTCCACCGGTGCGTCATGCGCGCGGCGCAGGCTTGCTTGCACTGGATTTATTTCCGGCGCTGCAAAATTTTGTTGCACGGCGCATGATCTTCGGCGCGCGCGCCTGGTAAAAATGGCATAAGTCAGGCAACCCGGCAATTTATTCGCCACTGTTCAAATTTTGACCGCTTTACGTTAGAATTCGCCTCCACCCCGGCTCACGTCTGCTCACTTCCACCTCCCCATGCCATGGATTTTCTCGGTTTCCAATTGAGCAACAATCTATTCGTCGCGCCCATGGCCGGAGTGACTGATCGTCCTTTTCGTCAACTGTGCAAACAACTCGGTGCGGGCTTTGCCGTGTCGGAAATGGTGACGTCCAATTCATTGCTGTATGGCAGCGCTAAAACCCTGCGTCGGGCGAACCACACTGGCGAAGTCAGCCCGATCTCCGTGCAGATTGCAGGGGCCGACCCAAAAATGATGGCAGAAGCCGCCCAATACAATGTCGATCACGGCGCGCAGATTGTTGATATCAACATGGGCTGCCCGGCTAAAAAAGTGTGCAATGTCATGGCAGGATCTGCCCTCATGCAACACGAAGCACTGGTCGCTAGAATCCTCGAAGCCGTGGTGGCTGCCGTGCCCAATACACCGGTCACGCTCAAGTTTCGCACGGGCTGGAATAGCGAAAATAAAAATGCCCCAACGATTGCCCGCATTGCCGAAGAATCGGGCATTCGCGCGGTGGCCATTCATGGCCGCACACGTGCTGACCAGTATATGGGCGAGGCCGAATACGACACCATTGCACGGGTCAAATCCCTCGTGCGCATTCCGGTAATTGCCAATGGCGATATCACCACGCCGCAAAAAGCCAAGTTTGTGCTCGACACCACGGGTGCTGATGGCGTGATGATAGGCCGCGCGGCGCAAGGGCGCCCCTGGATATTCCGAGAAATTGCGCATTATCTAAACACGGGCGAGATTTTGCCGCCCCCTCGGGTGGCTGAAATTCATACTGTGCTGCGCCATCACCTGGCTGATCTGTATGAATTTTACGGCGAAGAAACCGGCGTCAAAATTGCGCGCAAACATATCAGCTGGTACACCAAGGGAATTGCCAGCGCGGCACAATTTCGCCACGCCATGAACCAGATACAAAATCCGGTGGCACAATTAGCCGCAACGGATGAATTTTTTTATGCGCAGGCGGCAGCTAACGAGCGCCTGCTATTTGACGAAACATTTATCGAGGCACAGGCCGCATGAGTAGCGAAATCTCTGACTGCGTACGGCGTAATCTCAAGCGTTATTTCCGCGATCTGGACGGACAAACGCCTCACGCGCTGTACGACATGCTGCTCAAAACCATGGAACTGCCATTACTGGAAGTGGTCATGGAACAAGCCGAAGGTAAACAAACTGTTGCCGCAGAAATTCTCGGCATCAGTCGCGGCACGCTACGGCGCATGCTGCAAGACCATAAACTTTTGTAATTCATCTTTGGGGTTTCAATGAAAGTCACTCAAGCGCTCATCAGCGTTTCCGATAAGCATGGCATTGTCGATTTTGCGCGAAGCCTGACCCAACTCGGCATCAAACTGCTCTCCACCGGCGGCACCGCCAAACTGCTGCGCGAGGCGGGCTTGCCCGTCACCGATGTCGCCGACTACACAGGCTTTCCCGAGATGCTTGATGGCCGCGTCAAAACGCTGCACCCGAAAGTACATGGCGGCATTCTCGGCCGCCGCGATCTGCCTGAACATCTGGCAACGATGGCAGCGCACAGCATTGCGCCGATCGATCTGGTTGTCGTAAACCTGTACCCTTTTCGAGAGACCGTCGCCAAGCCGGATGTCACGCTGGATGAAGCAATTGAAAATATCGACATCGGTGGCCCGACGATGGTACGCGCGGCAGCCAAGAATCATGGCAATGCCGCAGGTGGAGTAGGCATCATTACCGACCCTGCTGACTACGCGCCGGTGCTGGCGGAAATGCAGGCTACCGGTGAAATCGCTTACGCCACACGCTTTGCCCTGGCGAAAAAAGCCTTCACCCACACCGCGCGCTATGATGCAGCGATTGCCAACTGGTTGACGGCGCTGGACGATAAAAATCAGCCCGGTTTGTTTGCCGATAGACTGCAACTCGCCTTCGACAAAGTGGAAACCCTGCGCTATGGCGAAAACCCTCATCAACAAGCGGCGTTCTACAAAGAGGCAACGCCATTCGCAGGCAGCATCGCCAGCTATGAGCAATTGCAGGGCAAGGAGCTTTCTTACAACAACATTGCTGACGCAGATGCGGCATGGGAATGCGTCAAGGCCTTCGCTGATCAAACGGCCTGCGTCATCGTCAAGCATGCCAACCCCTGTGGCGTAGCGGTAGGTGGCAGCGTAGAAGAGGTTTACCGCAAGGCCTTCAAGACTGACCCGACATCGGCTTTCGGCGGCATTATTGCCTTTAATGTGGCCATCGACGAAAGTGCCGCGCAGGCGATTGCCGGCCAGTTTGCCGAAGTCATCATCGCGCCGGAAATCAGCCCTGCCGCGCGTGCCGTTTTTGCCGCCAAACCAAATCTGCGCGTCTTGCAAATAAAACTCGGCGATGGTGAGACGGTGACGGCGGCCCATGCCGCTGACGCAGCGACTGCAATCCCGTCCATGTTTGACTACAAACGCGTCGGCGGCGGCCTTCTGGTGCAAACGGCAGACGACGCACGCATTGCGTTAGGCGATCTTAAAATCGTCACCCGTCGCCACCCCACGGCAGACGAAATGCGCGATCTGCTGTTCGCCTGGCAGGTGGCCAAATATGTGAAATCAAATGCCATCGTGTATTGCAAAGACGGCATGACTATCGGCGTGGGCGCCGGACAAATGAGCCGCGTGGATTCTGCGCGTATCGCCGCCATCAAGGCGGAAAACAACGGCCTGACAGTGGTTGGCTCGGTGGTTGCGTCGGACGCCTTCTTCCCCTTCCGCGATGGCCTTGATGTGCTCGCCCAGTCGGGTGCCACTGCCGTGATACAACCCGGCGGCTCGGTGCGTGATGCTGAAGTCATTGCTGCCGCAGATGAACAGAATATCGCCATGGTATGTACCGGCGTGCGACATTTTCGTCATTAAATTGGAGGCCTGAAAATGCACAACTTCCTACGCACACTTGCCATGGCCTGTGGGCTGCTTGTTGCCTTGCCTGCCCACCCCGCACTCGCCGCTGACACAACCTTGCTGGGCTGGCTGGATCGCGTCGTGGATGAAGTCACGACCACTGCGCAGGAAGGCACCTCTGAAATTTATTTTCCAGTGCATACCTACCATATGCGCTGGGCCTATACAAAAGAGAAAATTAATAACTACCAGGAAAACACGCTGGGCCTGGGCTATGGTCGTGGCCGCTTTGACGAACAAGGCAACTGGCATGGCCTGTATGCCATGGGCTTTCAGGATTCCCATTTCAAGCCGCAGTGGTTAGCCGGTTACGGCTGGAAAACTTACTGGCGCCTGAGTGAAAACACGCGTTTCGGTCTGGGTTACACCGCAGGCTTCACGACCCGAAGCGATTTGGGACATTACACACCCATACCTGTCATCCTGCCTATCGGCTCAATCGACTACCGCGAAACCTCACTTGAAGCGGCTTACGTGCCGGGTGGCAAAGGCTTTGGCAACATCCTCTTTTTCTGGCTGAAGTGGCACCCCGGCTATCCCTCTTCAACATCGAGAGCTATCCCATGAAACTACTCGTGATTGGCTCCGGCGGGCGCGAGCATGCCATGGCCTGGCAGCTGCAGCGCAGTCCGGGATTGCAAAAAATTTACGTTGCCCCCGGCAATGCCGGTACCGCGCGCGAACCTGAGCTGACTAATCTGCCGCTCACAGATATTCCTGCCTTGGTGGCATTTGCCCAGCGCGAAAAAATCCACGCGACCATCGTCGGCCCCGAAGCCCCTCTAGCCGCAGGCATTGTGGATTTTTTTCGCGCGCAAGGTTTGCGCATTTTCGGGCCGACACAAGCTGCCGCGCAGCTAGAAAGCTCAAAAGACTTCGCCAAGCGCTTCATGATTCGCCACAACATTCCTACCGCCAAATTTCAAACCTTCACCGACTCCCCCGCCGACATCGCTGCAGCACACGCCTACATTAACCAGGAAGGTGCCCCCATTGTGGTCAAAGCCGATGGTCTGGCGGCAGGCAAAGGCGTTGTTGTCGCCATGACTAATGATGAGGCACATGCTGCAGTGGACAATATGTTGTCCGGCAACGCGCTTGGCGGCGCCGGTGCGCGTGTGGTGATCGAGGAATTCCTCGACGGCGAAGAAGCCAGTTTTATTGTGATGGCGGACGGCAAACATGCGTTAGCGCTGGCGACCAGTCAAGATCACAAACGGCTGCAAGATGGCGATGCAGGCCCCAATACTGGCGGCATGGGGGCCTATTCGCCCGCACCTGTCGTCACCCCGGAAATTCATGCGCGCGTGATGCGCGAAGTGATACTGCCCACCATCCACGGCATGGTGGCCGACGGCATTATTTATACCGGGTTTCTCTATGCCGGCCTGATGATCCGCAAGGATGGCAGCCTGCGCGTGCTGGAATTCAACTGCCGCATGGGCGACCCGGAAACCCAACCCATCATGATGCGCTTGAAGAGCGATTTCATCACCCTGATCGACGCCGCCATTGATGGCCGACTGGATGAGGTGGAAGCCGAGTGGGATCGTCGTGTCGCCCTGGGTGTGGTGATGGCTGCTGCCAACTACCCGGCCACACCGCGCCAGGGCGATGCGATTCATGGCCTGCCCGAGACAGCCGCAGACAGCCACGTTTTTCACGCCGGCACCACGATGGAAAATGATCAAGTCGTCACTGCCGGTGGCCGCGTGTTGTGCGTTACCGCACTCGGAGAAAACGTCAAAGACGCGCAAAAAAATGCCTACGCCGCACTCGCCACGATTCATTTCGATGGCATGCAATACCGCCACGACATCGGCTTTCGCGCCATCAAGAGATGACTCCTGCCACAGCTAGTGGGCATAAGTATTCGCCGTGAATGACATTGCAAAAAAAATTGCACGTGCCGCGCAACTGCTGCACGCCGGAGAACTGGTCGCCTTTCCCACTGAAACGGTGTATGGGTTAGGCGCTGATGCGCGCAATCCCACGGCACTCGCCAGAATTTTCGCCGCCAAGGGCCGCCCGGCGAACCATCCGCTGATCGTCCATTTGTCCGATGCCTCGCATCTTGACGCCTGGGCTATCGACATCCCTGCCGCCGCACACACGCTTGCCGCCGCCTGCTGGCCGGGGCCACTAACTTTGATACTCAAACGGCATCCCGCCGTGCCTGATCTTGTCACCGGCGGACAAAACACCATCGGCGTGCGCGTGCCAAACCATCCCGTAGCGCTGGCCTTGCTGCATGAATTTGGCAGCGGCATTGCTGCGCCATCCGCCAACAAATTCGGTCGCATCAGCCCCACCACCGCCGCGCATGTGCAAGAAGAACTGGGCGCATCGGGTGAGAAAAACATCGCCATGATTCTTGACGGCGGCGCCTGTGCCGTGGGCATTGAATCAACGATCGTCGATATGACATCAGCCATCCCACGCATTCTGCGGCCCGGCGCCGTCAGCGCGGATACCCTGCGCCAGCTATTGCATGCCCCGGTGCATGACAGCCATGCCGCACAGCAAACCGATAATGCAATACACATCCCGCGCGTCTCCGGCAGTCTGGCTGCACACTATGCACCGCACACTCCGTTGCAATTATGCGCGGTTAAAACCCTGCCTGCCGCCATCGTTGCAGCACTTCAGCAAGGCCAGCGTGTGGCTGTTTTAACGCCCGAGCTATCGCCGCCCTTGCCAGCCCATCCACACGTAATCCACCGCATCGCCAGCGCCGACTTTTCGCAGTTTGCGCATGACCTTTACGCCACATTGCGCGAACTCGATGCCGCTGGCTGCGATGTAATTCTGGTCGCCACACCGCCTGATAATGAAGCCTGGCACGCTGTGCACGACCGCCTGCGCCGCGCCGCTACGGGATCAGGCAACAGATAAAACCACTGCTATACTTTCCGCTGCTTCACCGGGGGTGTAGCTCAGTTGGGAGAGCGCGACGTTCGCAACGTCGAGGCCAGCGGTTCGATTCCGCTCACCTCCACCAGTACCTTAAAACCAGGACATGCTCCGTGCTTTTTCACTCCCGCGAAGGGCCAGCAGTGGCGGGACTTCGCAGGTAGTGCGAATTTCGTTGATCGCTGAATGGCGTCTATTTCGCCCTCCTGACCGCCCGAATCTCTCTCTTTTCTCTGTTTATGCTTAGCCCGGTCTAGAGATGGCTCCCTGTAACCATACGGGTTTCCGGGCAGTAGCTTGCACCACAAAACGCATAGCGGTCGGGTTTCAAAACGTATTCTTCCGGTCAACAGGCTCGCCCGCCGATCACTACCCGTTGCGCATTCCAGTCATCCGACAACGAGTTCTCGACGAAAAACAGGAGCGACAGGGCAACCGGCTGCCGGCCGCGCGCAATCTCCTCGACGATGTCAGGTGCCAACTGTGCCAGCTTGAGCATCTTCTGCATTCGCGCAAACCCTCAGTTGGTAGGCGTCGTCACACACTGGCGCTGCCGAAGATCGCCAGCAGTTCGTCCAGCCCGGTCTCCACCCGCCCGAGGGCGCCGATATGACCCCAATGGATGGCATCAGGGGCATGGCCGAAGTGGTCATCGGCTAGTTGTTGCAGTCGTTCCAGTTTTGCGTGCAAGGCGGCGCTGCGGGCGAAGTAGGCGTCGAGGACGGTTTGCTTGGTGTTCATCGTTCGCTCCGTGACGTGATTGACGACACAGCCATGAACGCGCTGTTCAATCAGGAAGCCAAGCTGATTTCGATAATCCTTCTGTGCCGATTGCATGTCATCGCTTCGGGTATTACAATAAATATCACCGTAATACAAAAGGAGTCATGCCATGTCGACAACACTTACCAGCAAGGGTCAGGTCACCATCCCCAAGCAGATTCGCGATGCGCTGAATCTGGCACCCGGTTGCTTAGTGGATTTTGCGGTCAATCGCGAGGGGGATGTCGTCATTCATAAAGTAGATGCGAAGCCGAGTCGCAAGCCCGACCGCTTTGAATCTGCCCGTGGCAAAGCAGATGTCAAATGGCGGGCTGACGACCTGATGGCACTACTGCGCGGTGAGGGCTGATGTTGCTGGTTGACACCAACGTCCTGGTCGACGTTCTGGAGAACGATCCGGAATGGGCGGACTGGTCAATTGGCCAACTGCGCGCGCAATCGAAAGTTCACCGGCTGGCGATCAACCCAGTCATCTACTCTGAACTATCGCTGACCTTCTCGACCGTTGATGCGCTGGACAAAACTATCGATGAGCTTGGGCTGGCAATGATCGAATTGCCGCGCCCAGCGCTGTTCTTGGCCGGTAAGGCGTTTGTGCGTTATCGCCGCCACGGCGGTACCAAAAACAACGTGCTCGCTGATTTCTTCATCGGCGCGCATGCGGCTGTGTCGCGATTTTCGCTATTGACCCGAGATACGCGACGCTACACATCCTATTTTTCCGATGTAAAACTGATCGCACCGGAAGCCGCTCCATGAACGATAGACAAACCATCACGCTCAGCCAGATCGAATTCCACCTGTGGGAATCCGCCAACATTCTGCGCGGCCCGGTGGATGCGGCTGACTTCAAGACCTACATTTTTCCCCTGTTGTTCTTCAAGCGCATCTGCGATGTATGGGACGAGGAATACGAAGAAATTGTCGCCGATACGGGCGATGCCGAACTCGCCCTGTTTCCCGAGTCACACCGCTTCCAGATTCCGGACGACTGTCACTGGAACGATGTGCGCGCCGTGGCCACCAACGTCGGCAATGCGCTGCAGCGCGCTATGCGCGAGATCGAGAAGGCTAACCCAGATACTTTGTATGGAGTCTTCGGCGATGCCCAGTGGACCAATAAGGACAGGCTTTCCGATGCCCTGCTAAAAGATCTGATCGAACACTTCTCGCGGCTGTCCTTCGGTAACCAGAACGTCAAGTCAGACTTGATCGGCGATGCCTACGAATACCTGATCAAGAAATTCGCCGACGCCACCAACAAGAAGGCCGGCGAGTTTTATACCCCGCGCAGCGTAGTGCGCTTGATGATCGAGATGCTCGACCCACGCGAAGGCGAGACCATCTACGACCCGGCCTGCGGTACCGGCGGCATGCTGCTCGCCGCCGTCCAACACGTGAAGGAACAGCATGGTGACGTAAAACGCCTATGGGGCAAGCTCTTCGGCCAGGAGAAGAATCTCACCACCTCGTCCATTGCCCGCATGAACCTGTTCCTGCACGGCATCGAGGACTTCCAGATCGTGCGTGGCGATACGTTGCGCAACCCGGCATTCTTCGACGGAGACCGCTTGGCCAACTTCGACTGCGTCATTGCCAATCCGCCGTTCTCACTGGAAAAGTGGGGCGAGGAGCAGTGGATCAATGATCCATTCGGCCGCAACTTCGCCGGCCTGCCGCCCTCCAGTTCGGGCGATTTCGCCTGGGTGCAGCACATGGTCAAGTCGATGGCCGAGGTCAAAGGACGCATGGCCGTAGTGCTGCCGCAAGGCGCGCTGTTCCGCAAGGGTGCTGAAGGCGGCATTCGCCAGAAGCTGCTGGAGATGGATCTGGTCGAGGCGGTCATCGGCCTGGCGCCTAACCTGTTCTACGGTACCGGCCTCGCCGCCTGCATTCTGGTGCTGCGAAAAAAGAAACCCGCCCAGCGGCGCAAGAAAATCATGATCGCCGACGCCTCGCGTTTATTCCGGCGTGGCCGGGCGCAAAACTACCTGGAGCCGGAGCACGCCCTCGAAATCCAGGGCTGGTTCGAGAATTTCGAAGATGCTCAGTTGGCAAACCCGGATGCCGTGCGCGTTGTCAGTCTCGACGATATCAAGGCCGAGGACTGGACGCTCAACATCTCCCGCTATGTGCTGCCACCCTTGCAGGAAGATATTCCACCACTGCCGGAAGCCATCGCTGCCTTCAAGGATGCGCTCACCCGGTGCCGCGAAGCTGAAAAGCGATTAGAAGATGTAATGTCCAGTGGCGGCTGGATTGACTAGGGAAAATCGGTGAAATTACGAAGAGTCCTAATTGAGAATGTTCGGAGCTTTCTAGATCAGGCCGAATTGCATTTGGATGGGAATATTTCCATCATTATTGGCCCAAATGGCGGCGGTAAGACAAACCTCTTGGATACGGCAACCACTGCACTACGCAGGCACCTGCTTACGTCTACGACGCCAAGGAAGTCACCTACCGCAGAGAGTCCTGACCGTTATGAGTTCGTCGGCAATGATACGGTGAATAGCGCATCTCTTGAGCGCCATAGCAGTGGCGCTGGGAGACAGCAGCTCATTGAAATTGATCTTGAAGTTACGCAACGGGATATTGATAACATCACATCGATGAGCGCCTCTGCGCAAGAAGTTGCAGACCTGACCGAGCACAAATATGTTGGGCTCTCAGTGAGAGAGGCGGCTAACTGGGATGTAACTCAGCTCCAAGTTGGCCAACGATTTACATACCAAATTGTAAATAACGGGCTTCAAACCCCAACTGACAATGGAGCGAAACTTTATCAGCGATATCTTGCACTGTATGAAGTTGATAGTTGGCTTCGAGATGACTTGGGGAAAGCAAAACTTTCTACTCCAATGGTCTCATTGCCAGTAAATCGGTCAGGAGGGGGATTTCAGTCTTCGCTGTCGCTTGCGGGATACAACGAATTCGACCAGAAACGGGGAGTTGATGCTGCCACGTCAAGGTCAAATGGTTCTATTGTCACACTTGCGATTGGCCGAATTGCAAGGCGCTACCGTCTTCTTTTGGAGAAAGATACAGGAAAGGCTAAAGAGCAGTTTTACGCAGACCCTGAGATAAAGTCACTAACGTCGATTCTTGAGAGTTTAGGTTATGGATGGAACCTTGAATGCACTGATCCATTCACTAATCAATATGATGTTCAACTTGACAAACAGGGTTCCAAATTCCTAGTCGGTTCTGCTTCGTCAGGTGAAAAGGAACTTCTTACATACCTGTTTGCGATCTATGCACTCAACGTACGTGATGCCCTGATCATCGTTGACGAACCGGAGCTACATCTTCATCCGCGCTGGCAAAGCACGCTTCTTGGATTGTTTGAGCGGCTATCTACCGAAACTGGCAACCAATTTCTTCTTGCCACTCACTCTCCTGTATTCGTTTCGCCAGCATCGATTCAATACGTGTCTCGTGTGTATAGCAGGGAGCAAAGGACCAATATTGTTCGGCTGAATAGTGAAGCATTGCCTGAGGCCAAACACCTCTTTTCCATCGTGAATAGCCAAAACAACGAAAGGATGTTCTTTGCAGACAAGGTTGTATTGGTCGAAGGAATTTCAGATCGTATTTTCTTTGACGCAATCTTTCAAAAGCTTGGAGTTACATCGGGTACTACTCGAACTTGCGAGATTATCAGTGTCGGTGGCAAAGGTTTCTTTGCACCCTATGAGGCACTGCTCAAAGCATGCCAAGTGCCTTACGCTGTTATTGCGGATCTCGATTATCTAAATCAGATGGGCTCGGCAGATATCAAGGCTTTGTTCACTGTCAACGATAAGGAGATCGCAGTCGACGTGATCGACAATTCCAAGAGCGCCGATGGCGATAGCTTAGCTGCACGTCTTGAAGAAGCAATTGCTTCTGGCAAGACAGATGATCTGCGAGTGCTATGGGAATACATCAAGGGCAGACGGCGCAGACTACGTAACAATCTAGAAACGGCTGAACAGATTCTTGTTGACGAATGTGTTGTGGAGTTGAGAAAACAGATGGTGTTCGTTCTCTCCAAAGGTGATTTGGAAACCTATCTCCCAGTAGGTTACAAATCAAAGCAACTCGACAAATTGATTCGCTTTATTGCCACTGATTATTGGCCCCAGCTCCCGGCGTTTGCTCAATCAGAGTTGACTACTATCGGCGACGAGATAAAGAAACTATGAGCGCCCGTATCACCCAGCAGGAACTCGAATCCTACCTCTGGGGCGCTGCCGTCCTGCTGCGCGGACTGATCGATGCCGGTGACTACAAGCAGTTCATCTTCCCGCTGCTCTTTTTCAAGCGCATTTCGGATATCTGGGAAGAGGAATACCAAGCCGCGTTGGCCGATTCAGGTAGCGATCTCTCCTACGCCGAGTTTGCCGAAAACCACCGCTTCCAAATCCCCGAAGGCGCGCACTGGAAGGATGTACGCCAATCACCTAAAAATGTCGGCATGGCCATCCAGACCGCGCTGCGCCAACTGGAAGCCGCCAACCCCGATCTGCTGACGGGCATATTCGGTGACGCGCCATGGACCAACCGCGAGCGTCTACCGGATGAAACCCTGAAGAACCTGATCGAGCACTTCTCGACCCAGACGCTTTCGGTCGCCAACGTGCCCGAGGACGAACTCGGCAACGCTTACGAATTTCTGATCAAGAAATTTGCCGACGACTCCGGCCACACCGCCGCCGAGTTCTACACCAACCGCACGGTCGTCCACCTGATGACGCAACTGCTCGCGCCACAGGCGGGTGAGTCGATCTATGACCCCACCTGCGGCACCGGCGGCATGCTCATTTCGGCGCTGGCCGAGGTCAAGCGTAGCGGCGGCGAATATCGCACGCTCAAGCTCTACGGGCAAGAACGCAACCTCATCACCTCCGGCATCGCCCGGATGAATCTGTTTTTGCATGGCGTCGAAGACTTTCAGGTCATCCGGGGCGATACCCTGGCCGACCCCAAGCACATCGAGGGCGACCAACTGCGCAAGTTTGACGTGATCCTGGCCAATCCACCATATTCCATCAAGCAGTGGAATCGCGAGGCTTGGAGCCAAGATAAGTGGGGCCGCAACTTCCTCGGCACGCCGCCGCAAGGCCGGGCTGATTACGCCTTTCAGCAGCACATCCTGGCCAGCCTCAGTGACAAGGGCGCTGCGCCATTCTCTGGCCTCACGGCGTGCTATTCCGCAACGAAGAGCAGACCATGCGCGCCAAGATGGTCGAGTTGGATTGGGTCGAAGCCGTGATCGGTCTCGGCCCGAACCTGTTCTACAACTCGCCGATGGAATCCTGCATCGTTGTCTGCAATCGGCGCAAGCCGACGGTACGCAAGGGCAAGGTACTGTTCATCGACGCGTTGAATGAGGTAGCGCGGGAACGGGCGCAAAGTTTCCTCAAGCCCGAGCATCAACAGCGCATCCTCGAAATATTCAGAGCCTTTGTTGCCGCAGATGGGTTTTCCGCCGTGGCGACGCGGGAACAAATTGCCGCGAACGGTGCGAACCTGTCGATACCGATGTATGTGAAAAAACTCCCCTCGCCCACCGGGAGAGGGGCTGGGGGTGAGGGGAAATCTCTGCCCGAAGCGTGGGTACAATGGCAAACCGATGGACGGGTATTCTGGCAGCAGATGGACGCTCTCGTCGAAACCTTCGGCAGCCTGGAAAAGGCCTGACGATATGGCGCGACACTCTCAAATCGCACCAGGTAAACCCATCTATTTGGCGCAAATAAGCTATTGCGCGCCAAATAAAATGGCACGATACTATGCTCCGCGCCACAAAAAGAGCGAATGGCATGCCTAAAGTTGTTTCCCCGCAAGAGCTCGATCAGATTGCTGAACTGATCGTCCAATACCCGGATGGTATTGGCATGGAGAGTCTTGCCCAGGCACTTGGCGCAGGGATATCGCGCCGCACCCTGCAACGTCGCCTGGCCACACTGATCGAGCAAAAACGC
>JAYTIQ010000072.1:0-5894 GCA_043731705.1 Rugosibacter sp. | reverse complement strand
AAGACAATCTCGGCTTGTATGCGCTGCTGGGTGGAATATTTCGCCGACTCACCAGCGCCGACAAATTGCGTGATGAATTTCAATGGGCACATGCCGCGTTGGCCGAAGTGACTGAAAATTATCCGCGCGAAGCCGTGTTGTATCCCATCTGGCGCGATCCGTGGATGACGGTGCGCCGCGACACTTACATTGCTTCGATGCTCAAGGCAGCAGGCTGGGACACGTTGCCGGTTGATGCGTCAGCGCGCTATCCGGAATTTACTTGGAATGCGTCGTGGATGGCTTCCATCGACCGCATCCTGTTGCCGTCCGAACCTTTTGCCTTTACTCAAAAACATGTTGCAGAAGTGAGTGCTTTGAGCAGCAAACCAGTTCAACGCATCGATGGCGAAATGGTTTCCTGGTATGGCAGCCGTGCGATTCTTGGTCTGCGCTATCTGGCAGCATTGCGTGCGCATGAATGAGATGGTGGATGTAGTATCGCTTCTTGACGCATTGATTATTCTCTTGCCATGATTGCCTTAGTCGAAGCCCATCGTGCTGGGCTGTTTTCTGTCAAGCATCTCGTCAATAACCTGATTGCCGGTGTCATCGTCGGTGTGGTTGCGTTGCCACTGGCCATGGCGTTTGCCATTGCATCGGGGGCCAAGCCTGAACAGGGGATTTACACGGCGATTGTTGCTGGATTATTCACCTCCGTTTTTGGCGGTACGCGCCTGCAAATTTCCGGCCCCACCGGTGCTTTCATCGTCATCCTTTCCGGCATCACGGCGAAATATGGCATAACGGGTTTGCAGATCGCTTCATTAATGGCAGGCGTCATGCTTTGCGCCATGGGTTTTGCGCGCTTGGGTTCCGTCATCAAATACATTCCTGACCCGGTCATCATCGGCTTCACGGCGGGGATCGGCATCATTATCTGGGTTGGGCAATGGCGCGATTTTTTTGGGTTGACGGTCACGGGGGGCGGTGATCATTTTCACGAAAAGCTGGAGCAGCTGATTCTGGCGCTGCCTTCCGCTCACCTGGCGACGACAGGTCTTGCCTTATTGAGCTTGACCCTCCTGGTGTTCGGCCCGCGCCTGTTCCGCAGGATTCCCGCGCCGCTGGTGGCGTTGGTGGTGGCCACTTTATTGCAGGGCATATTCACATTCGATGGTGTGGCGACCATTGGCAGTGCTTTTGGTGGTATTCCGCAAGGTCTGCCCACATTTCAGCTGATACCCATGTCGTTTACCGACATCGTCAGCTTGGTTGGCCCGGCGTTCACGATTGCCTTGCTGGGAGCGATTGAATCACTTCTTTCCGCTGTGGTTGCCGATGGCATGGCCGGTACACGGCATGACTCAAACCAGGAACTCATCGGGCAAGGCGTCGCCAACATTTTTTCGCCCTTGTTTGGCGGTTTTGCTGCCACCGGCGCGATAGCGCGCACGGCCACCAATATTCGCAACGGCGCCAGCAGCCCGTTGGCCGGGATCACGCACGTTATTTTTCTGCTCCTCACTGTTGTACTGCTGGCACCGCTGGCTGCCTATATTCCGCTGTGTGTGCTGGCGGCTATTCTGTTTGTTGTCGCTTACAACATGAGCGATGTACCCCATTTTTTCCACCTTGCGCGCACTGCCCCGCGTGCCGATGTCGCCATTCTGTTAATCACGTTTTCCTTAACGGTGTTTGCCGATCTCGTGATTGCTGTCAATGTTGGCGTTGTGCTCGCCTCACTGCTGTTCATGCGGCGCATGGCGCATGCCGTTCAAGTCGTAGTCGAAGATACGGGCAATGAAACGGGTGAGAAACTGCCTGCTTTGCCACCACGAACGCTGGTGTACCGGATTGATGGTCCTTTCTTTTTTGGCGCGGCTGAAAAGCTCGAGCACACACTGAGAACCATTCAATCACCTATGGCGCAAGTAGTATTGCGCCTGGCGCACGTGCCTTTCATCGATGCAACGGGTTTACAGGCACTCGATGAAATGGTGGATAGTTTTCATCGTCACGGTACCCGGCTGATTTTTTGCGAATTGCGTCCCAATGTACGGGAAAAATTGACGCGCGCGGGCATTCTGCAAAAACTGGGCACAGGCAATATATTCGCCACGTTGCAGGGTTTCGTGAATAGCTGCGAGCAGGATGAAACTGCACTGGCTGAGAATAACGAAACGCACTGAAGTAATGAGTTCCCATGCTTTTGTTCTTTGCTCTTATCAGTGTCTCTCCTCATGGAGTCATTCCACATGGAAAGTTATTATCCACTATTTAGGGATGAGTTCTAAGTCTTTCTTTAAACCTCAATCCCCATCACCGAATTACTCAGTTCGTCGTACTTTTTGGCTCATACCTGGATTGAAAAAATGCGCCGACACAACCAGTTTGGTGACTGTAGGTCAAAAATTGTGATGAAAATATGGCAGGTAGCAATTCAGCTATGGCATTTTAGAAATGAATGGTGACGGCGGAGATATCTCGCCATGTTTCCAAAAACCGCATAACTCGCACGCAATTTGAGATAGAAAGACCTCAGCTATCGAACGCCGCCCTTGGATGTCGTGCTTATTTTTTCTCATCCTTGGGAACTTCCTCCGCGCTTCTCCGAAGTCGATATATCAGTTGAGCGCGAGTAATGCCTAGAATTTTTGCCGCACGACTGACATTGCCTTTAGTTTTAGCGACTGCTATTCCGATCGTCGCTTCCTCGATAGTCTTGAGCGATGGCGGTACGTCTGAGAGAAGCTGTTCGATAAGTCGGGAAGTTTCGGCTGGCATTGCGCTACTCACTGACTTCTCTCCGGAGACTAATGAGGCGCGAGGCATTGGCATCAACTCTTCGGTCGGAAACACATGCTCCAAATCGATCCATTCACCTTCTTCTGTGAGGATAACACCACGTTCCAGCCAATGCTGCAATTCTCGGACGTTGCCAAGCAACGGCTGCTCCATTAGAGCATAGTTGGCCCGGTCAGTAAGTCCGCGTACTTTCTTTTGAAAGGAGGACGCTATTCGTGGAAGGAAATAATTTACTAGCAATGGTATATCTTCGCGACGCTCGCGAAGCGGTGGAATTCGAAGCGGGAATCCACTCAGTCGAAAATAAAGATCATCTCTAAAACGGCCTGCCTCCACTTCACCACGGAGATCAACGTTGGTTGCAGCAATAACCCGCACGTTTACCTTACGAACACGCGTATCACCCACACGTTCTACCTCTCCCTCTTGGAGAACACGTAAAAGTTTGATTTGTGATTCAAGGTCCAGTGTCGCGATTTCATCAAGAAACAAAGTCCCATGGTGTGCACGCTCGAAACGGCCCGGCCGAGAGTCAGTCGCGCCTGTGTAAGCGCCTCGTTCTACCCCGAACATCTCTGCTTCCAGGAGATGCTTTGAAAGGGCACCGCAATTGACTGCTACGAAGGATGCTGATCGACGAGAGCTCAGTGAATGAATTTCGCGAGCAAAGAGTTCTTTGCCAACACCAGTTTCCCCCATCAGGAGCACCGTAGCATCCGTAGGTGCGACCTTCCGCAATTTCTGCAGTACTGCATCTAGTTTGGGTGATCTCCCGACAATATTTTCGGAAACATTTTTATCCGTGACGGGCCTCCCGAAGGTATTGGCGACGGGGATTGACCCTACTTGGAAATGTGGGTCACCCTTACTGCCCCATTCGTTCATAGGTCGACCAACGGCACGGCATGCAGCATGGCCCATCGCCTGACATTCCATTTCCTTAAAAAGAATGGGGCGGTTCAGCATCTTGCTTGCGAATGCGCTCAGATGTCCCATTTGAATCCAACAGACTGGCTTCGAACTCATCCCGTTGTAGTCGCGGTAAGCTTCTGCCTCAAATGAATCTTTCAAAAGTAGCTCCGCATAGAATTTCCCACGGCCCGGTTCAACGGTCAGAGTTATAGTTTCGACCGACGCCATGCCCGAGAGGGCGTGTAAATTTAAGCCAACAGCTAGCCCATCGCAACCTGACGAATAGGTGACTGCGGGCGCGAAATTTTCGTACTTTGCACCCTCGTGATAGCCGATCTCTGTTAGCAGCGTGCCAGCTTTTTCGATCCCCAAGACATTTACTAATTCCCCAGTTACCCTGCCAAATAAGCTGGCATGGATAAGGGCCACGCGTTTGTTATCAAAAGTTATGTGCCCGTGCTCTGGTGCGAATTGCAATTGTGCCGTAACGCTTTTTAAGATTTGATCAAAACGAGCATCCATTAATCTTCCTCGTATTGTTGACAAGCCAATCACCTATGCCTCCCGTAAAGCTGTCAACGCAGGGGTATTTTTTTGCGTCGAGAATTGACAGGGGTAGTCGCCTATCTTTTTTAGTATGGCTTAGCATAACATGCCGCGAAAAGAATGAAAATGCTACTCGACGCAAACTGACCATATATCGATGACCTGAAGTAGCCCCCATTTCACGGACATCTTATTGTTCTTGCAGAAGGAGTTCAAAGTGTCCAAACCTGACCTTGCCCCTGTATTTCGTATCTCTTAACTGGCCGATCAGGCGACGTTTTTGAACTGAGCCGCGAAGCAGTTTTTCTCAAACCGCATGCCATGCAACTGGCCAATCTTCAATGGACCCCACAGGCTTTCAGTGGGCGCATTGTCCCAGCAATTTCCCCGGCGTGACGTCGAGCTTTGCATGCCGTATTACTTCAAGATAGCTTGAAACTCATAGCTGCAATATGGGCCTTCCCAATCTGAATGGAAGATCAATCCCGCATCGGGATGTCTTCGAAACCTTGCCCTATGCAGTGCATCACTCACCAGCGTTGTTTGTCTGTAGGGTTGCATGCTCCACCTCGCCCACTTGGCGGCTGTACAAGTCACCAGCTCTCGTCGGTGGGATGTAGGTGCTGTCGCTTGTCCATACTGCATTGGACTGTTCTGGCTGGAAGTTGCGATCCAGCAGGTTGGTGGTAATAGGCACTCTGTGTCGGCTGTAGATGGTCACCACATACCGGCGCTTGCCACGGGCCTTGATGCCATGCTGTTTCATGAGTTTCTGGATACAGTCTTTGCCAACTCGAACACCTTTTGCCAGCAGCTCTTTCCAGATTCTGGGCCAGCCGTATTCGCCTTTGCTACCGGCATGAGCTGCCTTAACATGCGCCAGCACGGCTTCGTCGCGCCTGGCCCTGAAGACGCTTTTGGCTCGGGATCGGCAATCTGCGCAAAATAGCCGCTGGCACTGACTCCCCATACGCCGCATTGCAAGGTGACGGGCCACTTGTGTTTGTGCTGAGTGATCTAGGCATACTGCACAGCACATCTTTTGCGAAGTACGCCGTCGCTTTTTTAAGATGCGCGCTCCATCTTAGCCCTTGTCAGCTCAGCCCTCAGTCGCGCCAACTCCATCTGCTCTGCACTTACCGGCTTGGCACAGGCGCTCCCGTCAGCTTGCCTTGGGCTGCCAGACGAGGCCAGTTGTCCAAAGTCGGTGTTGGTATGCCCAGTACTTTGGCCGTCACCGTCTTGGTTTTCCCTACGTTACTAACTTCACTGCTTCAAGTTTGTACTCCCGCGTATAGGCCGCCAGTTTGATTTTCTCTCTCGTCACCTCGTATCTCCTGTTCTCAGTAATTTACTCACGGCTAAGAGATACGTTTTTCAGGGGAAAGGCCACAAATGCTAGTTAACTAAAGTGTCTTAAATTATCTATTTTCACCACTAAAGTGTCTCTCTAAATACATTGTCAACAAAAATATGCGCCAATGTTAAAATTAACTAATTGATTAATATATATTTTTTATTAAAAATAAACTGGCACGGTTGATGCTTTAGTAGAAAAGCTTATTGTGTATTCGGTAAAACGAAGAGATTAAGTAAAAATAAAATAAACAGGGAGGAAGGTATGTTAAACGTACGTCTGAGACGATCGG
>JAYTIQ010000071.1:0-5423 GCA_043731705.1 Rugosibacter sp. | reverse complement strand
GTGGTGCTGGATGCGCAGACCGGCGAAGTTCTCGCGCTGGTTAATCTGCCAACCTACAACCCGAATAATCGCGTACGCCTGATCGGTGCGCAATTGCGTAACCGGGCATTGACCGATAGTTTTGAACCGGGTTCGACTTTGAAGCCCTTCACGATCGGCTTGGCGCTGGAAGAAGGCAAAGTGAATCCTGATACGCCAATTCAAACCGCACCCGGTAAATTGCACATCGGCCCGGCGACGATTTCGGATTCTCATGCGCACGGCATTCTCACGGTGGCGCAGGTGATACAAAAATCATCCAACGTGGGTGCCGCAAAAATTGCACTCTCCATGACGCCCGACGATATGCACGCCATGTTCGAAACAGCCGGATTTGGCGCACCCTTAAAGCTGGGCTTTCCGGGGGAGGTGGGCGGGCATTTGCGACCGGCGAAAACCTGGCGGCCGATCGAGCAGGCCACGATGTCTTATGGGCATGGCATTTCGGTCACCTTGATTCAACTGGCCAGATCGTATCTGGCTTTTGCACGCGATGGTGATTTGCCTGCGCTATCGCTCATGAAGCAGGAAGCGCCTCCGGCGCCCGGCCACCGCCTGTTCTCGGAAAAAACAGCGCAAGCCGTGCGCGCCATGCTGGAGACTGTCGTACAGCCAGGCGGCACAGCGCCTTTGGCGCATATCCCGGGTTATCGCGTGGCGGGTAAAACCGGCACGGCGCACAAGGTTGAAAACGGACGGTATGCCAATAAATATGTCGCTTCGTTTGTGGGTTTTGCGCCGGTGTCCAAACCGCGTCTGGTGATCGCCGTGATGGTGGATGAGCCTTCGAATGGCAAGTATTACGGCGGCGAAGTGGCTGCGCCCGTGTTTGCCCAGGTGATGGCAGGCAGCTTGCGCACGCTGGGTGTGGCGTCCGATGCGCCCTTGACGCCGCTGGCGCCCTTGCCGACGGACAGCGAATCTGTGCGGGAGGAAATGTGAGCGACAGCGCCAGTAATAATGCCATGGAAATTCTGCATCGCTTGGCAGCGCAAGGGGTGGTTGCCCGGCGATTGGCGAATGATTCGCGCACCGTGCAGCCGGGCGATGTGTTTCTTGCTTATCCCGGTCACCATGTGGATGGCCGCGCGTTTATGCAGGATGCCGTCGCGCGCGGAGCGGCGGCATTGATTTGCGAGCGCAGTGAAAAAGTCGGTACCCCAAGGGTACTTCCTGCGGGGCGCGCTGGTGAAACGCCGCGCAGCAAGTCCCCCTGGGGGATGGCGCAGGCAGAAAAATTCGGAGGCGTGCCCTGTATTGAAGTGAAGGGTTTGGCAACGCAGGCCGGTGAATTGGCGCATCTGGTGTATGGCCGTCCGTCAGAAAAACTATGGCTGGCTGGCGTGACCGGCACCAATGGCAAGACTTCTGTTTCGCAGTGGTTGATGCAGGCGCTGACTCAACTGGGCCAGCGTTGTGCGGTGATTGGCACGCTGGGTAATGGATTTCCTGGTGCGTTGCGCGAAACAGGCTTTACTACGCCGGATGCGCTGGCCGTGCACGTCGCACTCAGCGACTTTGTTGGCGACGGCGCCACGGCGTGTTCGATGGAAGTGTCTTCCATTGGCCTAGCCGAAGATCGTGTAGAAGGGGTGCGCTTTGATGTGGCGATATTTACCAATCTTACGCGTGATCATCTGGATTATCACGGCACCATGGCGGCTTACGGGGAGGCTAAAGCCCGACTGTTTGCAACACCAGGACTCAAAGCTGCCGTGCTGAATCTGGATGATCCTTTTGCGCTGCTACTGGTTGACAGGGTGAAGGCTGAAGTACGCACGCTAGGCTACACCTTGGAGTCGTCTCCTGCAGGTGCAGAAAAAATGCATGAGGTGTTGAGGGCCGAACAGTTGCACATGGCTGCCACGGACCTGCGCTTCACCGTGCAGGGGCAAGCCTTTGTGGTGCCGGTGGTGGGACGGTTCAATGCGTCCAACCTTATGGCGGTGATTGCGGCGTTAGTCGCACGCGGTGAGCCATTGGTAGATATTGCGCGAGCGCTGCGGCACTTGCAGCCTCCGGCAGGTCGCATGCAGCCGGTGGGTGGGGACGGTGAGCCGCTGGTGATTGTGGACTACGCCCACACGCCGGATGCACTGGAAAAAGTGCTGACGGTATTGCGCGAGCTGACTACCACGCGCGGCGGCCAGCTTACCTGTGTATTTGGGTGTGGTGGCGAGCGTGATGCAGGCAAGCGGCCTGACATGGGGGCGGTAGCCGAGCGTCTGGCCGACAAGGTGGTAGTGACCAGCGACAACCCGCGCCAGGAGAACGCCGAGGCGATCATCAATGACATTTTGCGCGGCATGAAACAGCCGCCGATGGAGGTGGTCGTTGAAGTGCAGCGCGGGCTGGCGATTACCTCGACAATCAAAGAAGCCCATGCAAGCGATGTGATTTTGCTGGCAGGCAAGGGGCATGAGCCCTATCAGGAAATTGCTGGCGTACGTTACCCCTTTGATGATGTCACTGCAGCAAAGTCGGCGCTGGTGATGCGGCGCGCGGGTGATTTTTCAACTGTTGCAACGAGTTCAAATTCTGCTAATGGAGCAGTGACATGATGACTTTGTTATCCGCAGCGCGATCGATTGGTGCCCCAATGCAGGGGCCTGATGGAATGGTTACTGCAGTGACGAGTGATTCGCGCGCCATTGTTGCGGGCGATCTTTTCGTGGCGATCAAGGGCGAACATTTTGACGGCCACACATTTGTTTCCCAGGCGATTAAACAAGGTGCCGCAGGGGCGCTGGTTAGTCAGGAATTTGCGGCCCTCCATCCGACCCTGCCCCTGATTGCTGTGGCGGATACGCGGCTGGCACTGGGTGCGCTGGCAGCGGCCTGGCGCGCACGATTCACTGTGCCATTGATTGGCGTCACCGGGAGCAATGGCAAAACTACAGTCAAGGAAATGTGCGCAGCAATTTTGCGCACACAGGGTAGCGAAGTGCTGGCCACGGCAGGCAATTTGAATAATGACATCGGCTTGCCGCTGACCTTGCTGAAATTACGCGATACACATACAGCAGCAGTTATAGAAATGGGTATGAACCATGCGGGTGAAATCAGCTACCTCACGCGCTTGGCCAAGCCTACGGTGGCTGTGGTGATCAATGCCCAGCGGGCCCATCTGGCTGGCCTTGGGACGGTGCAGGATGTCGGGCTGGCCAAGGGTGAAATTTTTGCCGGGCTGGATGCCGCAGGCATTGCTGTTTTTAATGCAGATGATGCTCAGGCCGAGCTATGGCACACACTGGCACAAAATAACTTGCAACTGACATTTGGCATGCGCGCGGCTGCCGATGTGCGTGGGGAGTTTGTGGCGCACGGTTTTGGTGGCACGCTGTACTTGAATACGCCGTGGGGTGTCACGGATATTCCGCTGGGTGTGCCAGGGATGCATAACGCCATGAATGCTTGTGCAGCCGCAGCGGCGACGCTGGCAACCGGTGTAACGCTGGAAATGGTGACGCAAGGCCTGGCTGGTTTTCAGGGCGTCAAAGGGCGGTTGCAGCGCCGTGTCGGACAACGCGGCGCACTCATCATGGATGACACTTATAACGCAAACCCGGATTCGATGCGAGCGGCAATCGATGTGCTGTCCGGTATTCCGGGACGACGTATTTTTGTCATGGGCGATATGGGCGAAGCGGGTGAAGCGGCGGCACAGTTTCATGATGAAGTGGGAGGCTATGCCAAAAGTCACGGCATTGATCGGTTGCTGTGTCTGGGTGAGTTATCTGAAGCGGCTGCGCATAATTTTGGCGAGGGCGGTGAGCATTTTTCTCATGTTGAGGCGCTCATCAAAACCCTGCGCGCCGATCTGGATGAACATGCCACAGTGCTTGTTAAAGGCTCGCGCTTTATGCGCATGGAACGTGTCGTGCAGGCTATTGTTGAACAAGCCGCTGAACAAGGCATTGAACCCCATTCTTCAAATACAGGAGACACCCATGCTGCTTGAGCTCGCTCATTGGTTAGCCCGCGACTATCGTGGTTTTGGCGTGTTCAACTACATCACGCTGCGTGCGGTGCTGGCGACGATGACGGCGCTCTCGATTTCATTTGTTTTCGGCCCGGCGTTGATTCGCTGGCTGACTGCCAAAAAAATTGGTCAGTCGGTGCGCAGCGATGGGCCGCAGACGCATCTGATCAAAGCCGGTACGCCCACCATGGGCGGGGCATTGATTCTTCTCTCTCTCGGTATTTCCACCCTGTTGTGGGCCGATTTGTCCAATCGATTTATCTGGGTTGTGCTGCTGGTTACCTTCGGCTTTGGCGCGGTGGGCTGGGTGGATGACTGGAGAAAAGTGGTGTATCGCAATCCCAAGGGTTTATCCGCTCGCGCCAAATTTTTCTGGCAAACCGTGGTGGGTCTGGTCGCTGCGGTGTACATTTCGTTTTCAATTTCAGCGCCCAATAACGAAGAGGCGGTCAGGCTTTTCATGCATTGGGTGGGTAGTGGCTTTACCCTCGAATTGCCAATGCAGACTGATCTCATCGTGCCATTTTTCAAAAGCGTGAGTTATCCGCTGGGCATGCTGGGGTTTATTACGCTGACTTATCTGGTGATTGTCGGCACGAGTAATGCCGTTAATCTGACGGATGGATTAGATGGCCTGGCCATCATGCCGACGGTGCTTGTCGGCGCGGCGCTGGGTTTGTTCACCTATGTTGCGGGCAATGCGGTGTTCTCGAAATATCTGCTGTTGCCGCATATTCCTGGGGCGGGTGAGCTCACCGTTTTTTGCGCTGCTATCGCGGGGGCCGGGCTGGGGTTCTTGTGGTTTAACGCGTATCCGGCAGAAGTGTTCATGGGGGATGTGGGCGCGCTGGCGCTGGGTTCGGCGCTCGGCGCCGTGGCCGTGATCGCACGGCAGGAAATCGTGCTCTTCATCATGGGGGGTGTTTTTGTCGCGGAGACGCTGTCGGTGATGATTCAGGTCAGCTATTTCAAATACACCAAAAAGAAGTACGGCGAAGGGCGGCGAATTTTACGCATGGCGCCGTTGCATCATCACTTTGAACAAACGGGTTGGAAAGAGACGCAAGTGGTCGTGCGTTTCTGGATCATCACGATTTTGCTGGTGCTGGTGGGGTTGTCCACCTTGAAAATTCGATGAACGATTTAAACGGCAAACACATTCTCGTACTCGGCCTGGGTGAATCGGGCCTGGCTGCTGCGTGCTGGTGCGCAGCAGCGGGTGCGCGGGTGCGTGTGGCGGATACGCGAGCGAATCCACCGTATCTTGCCGAGCTGCAGCGCCGTGCTACCAGCGCCGACTTTTTGGCCGGTGAGTTTGAGTTGCATTTGCTGGATGACATTGACCTGGTTGTGGTGTCGCCCGGTTTGCCGAGTGATTTGCCCATCGTGCGCCAAGCGCTGG
>JAYTIQ010000070.1:0-5730 GCA_043731705.1 Rugosibacter sp. | reverse complement strand
GGGAATCCGGCACGCGATGTCGCGAATATGCTGCCTGAAGAATATGTCGGTGTGTTTATTCCGACCACTCCCAGCCCGGTCAATGGGTTTTTCTTCTTTGTCAAACGCCGCGACGTCATCGAGCTCGACATGAATGTCGATGACGCACTGAAATACATCGTCTCCATGGGCGTCGTTGCCCCGCCCATGAGGAACCCATTCGGGCGTGCCCAAAATCAATAACCACAATTACCGATGAACTCATCGGCAAATTAATCTTGTTCGGAACTGACTATGCGTACTCACTATTGCGGCCAAATTAACGCCTCCCACGTTGACCAGATAGTCACCCTGTGTGGCTGGAATCATCGGCGGCGCGATCACGGGGGCGTGATCTTTATCGATTTACGTGATCGCGAGGGCTTGGCACAGGTCGTTTGCGATCCAGATCGGCCGGAACTTTTCAAGATCGCTGAAGACGTGCGTAATGAGTATGTCCTTAAAGTCACGGGACTTGTGCGTCGCCGTCCTGCCGGCACCGAGAATTCCAATCTGCCCACCGGCGAGATTGAAATTCTTTGCCATGATCTGGAAGTGCTCAACACGGCGGTGACGCCTCCTTTCCAGCTAGATGACGATAATCTTTCGGAGAACGTACGCCTCACACATCGCGTGATTGACTTGCGCCGCCCGCAGATGCAAAAGAATTTGATGCTGCGCTATAAAGTCGCGATGGCCTTTCGCCGTTTTCTTGACGATGCCGGATTCATCGACATCGAAACGCCGATGCTAACCAAATCGACGCCTGAAGGCGCGCGTGATTACCTGGTGCCATCGCGTGTTCATCCCGGCCAGTTTTTCGCCCTGCCGCAATCCCCGCAGTTATTCAAGCAGCTGTTAATGGTCGCCGGTTACGACCGCTACTACCAGATCACCAAATGCTTCCGCGACGAAGATCTGCGCGCTGATCGGCAACCCGAATTCACGCAGGTGGATATCGAAACATCGTTTCTAAGTGAAATTCAAATCACCACCCTGATGGAAGAAATGATCCGCAGCGTCTTCAAGAGCACACTGAACGTTGACCTGCCCAATCCCTTCCCGCGCATGACCTATGCCGATGCCATGCAGCGCTTCGGCTCGGACAAGCCCGATCTGCGCATCACCCTCGAGCTGGTAGACGTAGCGGATGTCGTCACTGATGTTGCCTTCAAGGTGTTCAGCGGCCCCGCCACTTCAGGTGGGCGTGTTGCCGCATTGCGCATTCCTGGCGGCGGCAGTGGCGAAAAAGCGCTCGCCCGCAGCGAAATCGACGCTTACACCGAGTTCGTGAAAATTTATGGTGCCAAGGGGCTGGCTTACATCAAGGTGAATGACGTCACCAAACTTAATGAAGAAGGTTTGCAATCTCCCATCGTTAAAAATCTGCACGAGAAAGCACTCGCCGCAATCATGGAGCGTACGGGCGCGCAATCGGGCGACCTGATTTTCTTCGGTGCCGACAAAATAAAAATCGTCAATGACGCACTTGGCGCATTGCGCACCAAAATAGGCCACGAAAAAGGCTATGTCACTGGCGAAGCCTGGCGTCCATTATGGGTAGTTGATTTCCCCATGTTCGAATATGACGAAGAAAACAAACGCTGGAGCGCCTGCCACCACCCCTTCACCAGCCCGAAAGATGGCCATGAACAACTCATGGCAACCGACCCTGGCGCATGCCTGGCCAAAGCCTACGATCTGGCCTTGAACGGCTGGGAAATGGGCGGCGGCTCAGTGCGTATCCATCGTGCTGAAGTACAAGAAAAGGTATTTCAAGCGTTAGGCATCACCCCTGAAGAACAACAAACCAAGTTCGGCTTTTTGCTCGATGCGCTCAAGTATGGTGCGCCACCGCATGGTGGCTTGGCCTTCGGCCTTGACCGCATTGTCACCATGATGACCGGCGCTGAATCGATTCGTGACGTAATTGCCTTCCCCAAAACACAGCGTGCGCAGTGTCTGCTCACCGATGCTCCTTCCTTGGTGGACGAAAAACAATTACGCGAATTGCATATTCGCCTGCGGCAGAAAGTAGAAACCCAGGTCGAGGTTGGCTAAAACAGACGTCAATCATGGGTTTCAAAAAACCAGTTTCAGTGCTCGTGATCATTCATACGGCAGCGCTTGATGTGCTCTTGCTTGAGCGCGCACAGCGCCATGGCTTCTGGCAATCAGTGACGGGTAGCCAGGAAGATAATGAGCCGCTCAACCTGACAGCCCAGCGTGAAGTGTTTGAAGAAACCGGGATTCAAGCACCAATTACACAATTCATTGACTGGCAAAAAACCAATCACTTTGAAATATTTCCTGAGTGGCAATATCGTTACGGGCCAGGGGTCACACACAACACCGAGCATGTATTCAGCTTAATGCTCGCCGAAAAATGTCCGGTAAAAATTACCCCGGACGAGCATGTCGCCTACCAATGGCTACCGTGGAAAGAAGCGGCTGCAGCGTGTTTTTCGTGGAGCAATCGCGATGCAATTCTTACGCTGGGTGAAATTGCGCGCTAAGTAGTTCAGCCAAGCATTGCGGGCAGTAGCAAGCAGCGGCAGAACTTTTGGCGAGCTTAAGCGGCGGCAATTCCGTGCACCAGCACGTGTTGCTCCCCGCGACTACGCCACAGGTAAAGCTGGTTGCGCAACGCGGACAAAAAGAGGGGCTATCTTGCCGCGCCTTTTGAATCCGTGTCCGGACAAGGGTACTTGCTTCGCGGCGTATCACCAGCGCAGTGCTTGCTCTGCACGACATTCGGGTTGCCTTCGGGAACTTTTCTACCGTCATGCTTTACCCAAACAACGCCGGGAAATCCAGGCATCCAGTGATAACTTTCCAGGGCCGTAAAAAACCAGTGGCAAGAGCATCGCCAGAAATAATAATGGCAGCTTGAAATTACCGTAACCCTCATCGGTGATGGCATAACCTTTCGCCAGCTCAGCCAACGTATGCCATTCGGTAGGCCAATGGACGGCTGCAGTTGCAACAACCGTGAGCACAAAAAGAGATGCCGCAAAAAATCGCGTACCCAAGCCAACCACTAATGCCACACTACCGATCAATTCAAACCAGGTCGCCATCGACCAGCTGATATTGACGGGCATCAGATTAAACGGGGTAGGAAATTTATCTTGAATGTCGGCAAACCAGTTATCCCCATGATATTTTTCCAGGCCGGATTCAAAAAACTCCCAGCCCAGCAGTAAGCGCAAACCCAAAAAACTCACCCAGTCGCCTGTAGCATTCAGCAACCGGACAATAGCTGCCCATAGCTTGGTCATTTTTTGCTCCCTAAAATAGCACCTGCGGTGCGTAGTTGTTCTAGCAAATGTGCGCCATGCGGAAGGAGTAATTCTGGCTCGGGATGCTGCAATTCCTGGGCAACCTGCAGGCAAGCGTCGCGCCCACTCAGCTCGCCTTCGGCCGCTTGCAACAAAGCCACCAAACGGGCGCTAACCGGATTCAACGCGATGAATTGCACCACCTCATGTACATCCCGAAACACCAGCAAATGCGTTGCGCTGGGTTTTCGTGGCCGCCATTTAAGACTGATGCGGTGCACCGGCCAGACATAAGCCAGATTCATTGCTACTGCCGCCAGCACTGGCTGTTCATCGAGCAAGTTGCCTGTCGGGTTGTAAACAGGTGCTGGCGCATCCATCACATCAACCGCCAGCTCGACCCATTCGTAATGTGCGAGCTCCGGCAACCAGGCAGGAAAAGTTACTGGCAGTGAAGGTGACTCTAGCAGCCAGTGCAAAAATTCACGCGGAATTTCACGGAAGTAGGGGGTATGACACCGCGCTTCACGAAAAAAAACATCGACCAATCGCGGCCAGCGCCGCGCGCCAAGCAGCCTGTGCGTAATCGGAAAACACGCCAGCAAAAAGCCCTCAAGATTATTGCGAACCAGACCGCGATAGATCGCCGTGCGGCGTGCTGATATACCCACAGGACGCGGCACACGATGGGGATGACGCAAGTGGCTGGCCAGCGCGAATTGAAAGTCCTGAAAAGGAAGTTGCGCATTCATGCAACAGCTCGTTGCGATATATTTTTATGCATTGCATAGTCCGCCTGCAACGTGGCGATTTGTTCGACCTCTTGGCCAAGAACGCCCAATTCTGGAAAATTGAAATCACGTTCAAGGCAGGTAGGCACTGCACCACACAGCGCATAGGCTTCCTTAAGCAATTGCCACACCGGGTCGATAACATCCGCACCATGGGTGTCGATCACCAATCCATCCGGCTCGACATAGTGACCGGCCACATGTATGTAACAAGTACGATCCAGCGGCAAAGCCCGCAGAAATCCACTGGCATTAAAGTCGTGATTCAAGCTATTGACGACAATATTATTCACGTCCAGATGCAGCAAGCAATCCGCCTCATCAACCACTGCGCGGATGAATTCCGGTTCTGTCATTTCTGCACCCAGCGGAATAAGATAAGTCGAGGCGTTTTCAATCCCGATCTGCATGCCAAGAATATCCTGCGCACGGCGGATGCGGGCGGCGACCCAGTGCACGGCATCAGCCGTTAACGGAATCGGCAATAAATCGTACAAGTGGCCATCATCCGCGCACCAGGATAAGTGCTCGGTATACAGCGTGATGCCGTGCTGCTGCATGAAGCTGCGCGTGCGCTGAAGCAAGGATTCATCCAACGCTGAAGGTCCGCCCAGATCAAGCGACAAGCCGTGGCAAACAAAAGGGTAACGCTCGGTAAAAGCACGTAAATCATAGGCTGAACTACCACCCATGCCAGCCCAGTTTTCTGGTGCCAGCTCAAAAAAACTCACGGAGCGCGGCACCCCGGCTTTCAGCTCGGGAATAAGTTCCCGTCTGAAGCCGAGACCCGCTCCTGAAATCGCAGTGGATTTCATAACGACAAACTGACTGTATTACTTGGCTTCTTCAGCTTTGGGTTTTTCCATGGGTTTTTCCATGGACTCTTCCATTTTTTTACCCGCACCACAGCTACCATCTTTCTTCTTGTCTGCGCCGCAAGATCCATCTTTCATCTTGTCAGCGCCACATTTGCCATCATGCATTTTCTTTTTGTTCGCGCCGCATTTGCCTTCGCCACATTTGCCATCTTTCTTTTTCATTTTGGCGCCACATTTACCATCCTTCATCTTGTCGCCACATGAGCCATCCATTTTTTTGTCGGTATCAGCAGCTGCAAGCTGGTAGCCACTGTCAAGCTTTTGTATGGCAAAAGGGTTACTGCCAGCAAAAGCAGCGGTGCTGAGAACGGTCGTTGCAAAAGCAGCCCCAACAGCGAGGGTAAGGGAATTCATCTTTTTCATGGTATTACTCCTTAAAGTTGTAAATGTTTAACGCGGGGTTGAATCACTATCATGGTGCTCTCGCCAAGCCCGTGTGGCAGTCCGCAGAAAGGCAAAATGTTGTTGAGTCGCACGACAGCCACGGCAGAATAACAGATGCAAACGCAGACCAAACCGCTCGCCCAATGACAACGGACGATCCAGTCTTTGTGACATCAATTGTGTTTCTTCGCGACAAGACAGCATTTAATTTTCTCCAAACCAGCGTCGAGACAAGCAATCTCGCAATCCCAAACGCGCCCGGTGCAATAGCACCCAGCAATTCGACGCAGACAATTTCAGTTCCTTACAAATTTCTTCCGTTTCCATGCCTAGCAACTCCCGCATGCCAAAAACTCGTGCAGGTTTTTCAGGTAGCCC
>JAYTIQ010000069.1:0-6578 GCA_043731705.1 Rugosibacter sp. | reverse complement strand
CCACAGTGCGGGTTGGTTCGTACCTAAATAATGCAACACGTCCCAAGAGAAAATACCGCTATCGTGACCGTCTGAGAAGGTGGGCTTGATGCCATAGCTGCCTACAGGTTCCAGCGTCAGAATCGCTACGTTGCGTTTGCCTGTTTGCAGTGTTTCCTGTCCTTTGCCGTGACCACGTACTTCAGCAGAGGGGCTGTACACCCGAAGAAATTCAGCGGGTAACTGAAAATGGCTCCCATCATCAAAGGCAATTTCCAGCACACACGATTTTTTGTGCAGGGTAATTTCGGTAGGGTTGGGGGTGGTGTGGTCAAGGCCGGGCATGGGAGGTGTCACACGGTGGCGCGTGGTAACGGACCACTATGATAGCGCAGTCAATCGCGCAGCGACATGAAGATTAGAACTCGAATGGATCAACATCCACATGCCAGCGCAACGTGCGTGGACGTTTCAAGGCATATAGCGCGGCGTGCCATTGGGCCAGGAAATGCTGCAATGCAGGGCGGTTGTCAGACTCTACCAGTAGCTGGGTACGTTCTAATGCCATCAGACGATGCAGTCGCATGGGTACGGGGTCATATAGGGTGATATGGTTGTCGGCCATCAACTGGGCAACGTCGCGGGCCTGGGCTAAAAAGCTGACTGATGCATCCATGGATGGACTTTCAGCGCGCAACATCGCCTGGAATGTGAATGGGGGAAAGCCCGCTGTTTTACGTTCGTCGAGTTGAGATTGTGCAAACCGGTTGTAGTCATGATCAATCAGTGCCTGATAGAGTGGATGGGTCGGGTACTCTGTTTGTATCAGCACCTCGCCAGGTAGATCAGCGCGGCCGCTACGGCCACCCACTTGCATGAGTTGCGCAAACAGCCGTTCAGGTGCACGAAAGTCGGCTGCGAAGAGCGCTGCATCCGCACTAATCGCACCGACCAAGGTGAGTTTGGGAAAGTCATGTCCTTTGGCGAGCATTTGGGTGCCAATCAGAATATCCACTTCGCCTGCATGAATGCTCGCCAAAAGCGCCTGCCATTTTTTAGGGCTATTCGCAGAATCACGGTCGACGCGCAAAACGCGCGCCTGCGGAAAGCGTTCGATTAATGCCGCTTCAAGCCGCTGGGTACCGCGCCCAAAAGGCTGCAAGTCGACATTGCCACAATCCGGGCAGGCGTGAGGAATCGCGGTCTCAAACCCGCAATGATGGCAGCGCAAATGCTTATCTGCTAGATGTACCACTAGGTTGGCCGCACAATGCCGGCAACGGGAAATCCACCCACAGGCTGGGCATGCCAGCACAGGGGCGTAGCCGCGCCGATTCAGAAACACCAGGCTTTGCTCGCCGCGTTCCAGCCGTTGTTCCAGCGCGTGCATTAGCGCGGCACTTAAGCCTTCCTGCAATTTTTCGCGGCGCGTATCGATGGTGCGCACGATGGGTGGTGCTTCAGCCACAGCTCGCAATGGTAAGGTCAGCATGCGATAGCGTTCGGCCAGGGCATGATGAAAACTTTCCAGTGATGGGGTAGCTGAGCCTAGAACAATCGGACAGTTTTGTTGATGCGCTCGCCAAATGGCCAGGTCACGCGCCGAATAACGCACGCCGTCTTGTTGCTTGAATGAGGCATCGTGTTCCTCATCCACAATAATCAGCCGCAAGCGGGGCAGTGGCGTAAATATTGCCAGCCGCGTACCGAGCACAATCTCAGCATCTCCGCCGAGCGCGTCAAGAAACCCGCGAGCGCGAGCGGCATCGGCCACGCTGCTGTTGGCAACCACTAAATGCGCGTGTGGAAAGCGTGCCCGCACGCGACTTTCAAGCTGAGGTGTGAGTGCAATTTCAGGCACCAGCATCAACGCTTGCCCGCCTTGCACCAAGGTTGCCTCAATGGCACGTAAATACACTTCAGTCTTGCCGCTACCGGTAACCCCATGCAGTAAAAATGTTTGAAAAGCTGTTGCGCTGACAATCTGTTCAATAGCCGCTTGTTGTGCAGCTAATAGTGAAGGCAAAAGAACAATCGGCGTTGGGCTGGACTCCTGCTTGGCTGATCCAGCGTCTGACTTGGCTTTTTTCGGGCGAGGCTGTTTGCCACGTCTTAACATTGGTGGTAGCGCAAACGCCATGACCTCACCCAGCGGCGCCTGGTAATAGTGTGCGCAAAATTCACACAGCGCTAGCCAATCGGCGGGCAAAGGAAGCATGTCGCGCAAAATTGCGGTGACGGGCTTTAATTTATCTATCGGCTGTTCACTGCTTGCCATCCAGTCGACAATGACGCCTATGCGTAAATTGCGACCAAAAGGCACGCTAACGCGGTAGCCAATATCGTTGGCGCTGGCATCGGGTGCCAGGTAATCAAACAGCTGGGGCAGAGGTAGATCAAGGGCAACGCGGACGACGCTCATGATGCATCAATCAGTTGTTTGCGATAGCTCGAAAAAACATTGCCAAAGTGTTGCAACTGGCTGTAGTAATAGAGAAAAGTTCTTACCCACAAAAACTGTGGATAACTTTGTGAGTAAACACGCACAAAAACACTCAAGCCATGGTTCTGTAAGGTAATTGACTTATTTGTGCAAAATTTGATCAAAATAAAGATGTATTAAAACAATAAGTTAATTAATTTTATGGGAAGCCAATGTGCGGCAGCCCACAATACCGCCAATTCGCTATTTTTGTGCATAAGTCAACTGCGACTGGCTAAATTTTAGTGATTTTGATGGCTGATTCAGTGACTTGACTGGTGGGGCTTTCACGCAGGTCCCAAGCCGATTTGATTGTCTCGCAAGGGGTTGAAAAATCAAACGGCCGAAGACCCTTGTCGCGGATAGTTGTGCACCGCATTAATTAAGACATTGACATTTTCGGGCGGGGTAAATTGCGAGATACCATGACCTAAATTAAACACATGTCCCGTGCCTTCACCAAATTGGCTCATGACGCGGTGTGCTTCGGCAGCCACTTTCTCAGGTGAGGCAAACAACGCCATCGGGTCTAAATTGCCCTGTAAGGCCACGCGATGTCCTACCCGAGCGCGGGCTTCGCCTAAATGGGTGGTCCAGTCCAGCCCGATGGCGTCACACCCTATATCGGCAATCGCTTCCAGCCATTGGCCGCCGCCTTTGGTGAACACGATACACGGTACGCGCTGGCCATCATGCGAGCGTTTAAGGTCAGCCAGAATGCGCTGCATGTAAGCCAGCGAAAATTCGCGATAGGCTGCATGGGATAACACGCCACCCCATGAGTCAAAAATCATCACGGCTTGGGCACCGGATTCAATTTGCGCATTCAGGTAGTTCACTACCGCTGTCGCGGTGACTTCAAGAATGCGATGCAGTAAATCGGGCCGGTCGTACAACATGGTTTTGATGGTGCGATAGTCAGCCGAGGCACCGCCTTCCACCATATAACAAGCCAGTGTCCAGGGGCTGCCGGAAAAGCCAATGAGGGGCACGCTATTGCCCAGGGCACGGCGAATTTCTGCGACAGCATCCATGACATAGCGTAAATGCACATTGGGGTCGGGCGCGGTGAGGTCGCGGATTTCCCACTCGCTGCGGAGTGGGCGCTCAAATTTAGGCCCTTCACCGTCGGCAAAATACAGCCCCAAACCCATGGCGTCCGGCACGGTCAAAATGTCCGAAAACAAAATGGCGGCATCCAGATTGAAACGCGACAGGGGTTGCAGGGTGACTTCGCAGGCGAGTTGAGGGTTTTTGCATAAATTAAGAAAACTGCCGGCTCGCCGCCGTGTTTCGTTGTATTCCGGCAGATACCGCCCAGCCTGACGCATGAGCCATACGGGCGTGTGGGTCACAGGTTCGCGTAGCAATGCGCGTAAAAAAGTATCGTTTTTGGGGCGGGACATGGAAAAATTCCAGCAGGAGAAAGTGCGAATTATCGCATTACAACCTTGCCGCAACCCGCCGCTGTGTCCGAATGAGCAAAAGTGGGGTCAGCGCAAGCCCAAGTCTTTTAATTTACGGTAAAGGTGTGTGCGCTCAAGGCCAGTTTTTTCTGCCAGACGCACCATGTTGCCATCAACTTCAGCGAGATGATGCAAGAAGTAAATGCGCTCGAAAGCTTCACGCGCCTCACGCAAGGGTTGCTGGATGATTTCCGTGCTGATCCGTTGGTTTGCTGGGTCGGGCTCTCCTGCAGGGGTGAGCAGCTGGCGCACTTCTTCGGCAGAAATCTCTTCACCTAGCGCTGCCACGGCGAGCGATTTCACGGCGGCACGAAGCGCAGGATAGCCTTCGACCCATGCCCGATGACGCAAGGCATTTAAAGCGCCAGTAGTAAAGCGGCGCAAGGGCACGGCTTCTTCTTCGGCCAAAAAGTCCAACAAGTGCGTGGCAATATCCGGCACTTCCTCTTTGAGTTCCGTTAGGGCAGGCACTCCCAGCACTGACTCGAACAGTATTTTGACAATGTCTTCTTCCCATCCCTGCGCGATCAGGCTGGTTGGGTCGTGTGTGGTGCCAACCACTAGGCGCAACTGATATTTGGTTAATCGTTCGGCGGCAAAACACAGATTTTTCTGCTGCAAACGATTAAGTCGCGATAGTTCTTCACACCATAGCAAGCCATCCTTGAGGGATTCAAGTTTTTCCACTTCGAGTGGCTCGAGTTCACTGGCCAGGTCAAGCACGGGTTTGTTAGTCGTTTGCGCTGTAAGGGCAACCAGCTCAACGATGCCGCCTGGGGCCGAGCGCAGCAGCAGCGAAGGGCTGCTGGCGAGCAATTGCTCGAAGCGCTGTTTTAAATCGCGCAACACACCCGGGCGGGTAAAGGCGGCGAGCGATAGCCCGCTGCGTTGCTTGCGGTTGCCTCGCTCAAGCGCTTTTTTTACGGTCTGCAACAATTTTTGCATGCCGATGGGTTTTTCCAGAAAGTCCAGCGCACCGATGCGCGTGGCTTCTACTGCCGTATCAATGGTGGCATGGCCGGACATCATCACGACCGGCACATTGAGCTGGCCATGCGCCGCCCATTCCTTGAGCAGGCTGATGCCGTCGACTTCCGGCATCCAGATATCCAGCAGAATCAAATCGGGTTGTACCTCGGCGCGTGCGGCTTTGGCGCTGGCGGCATTTTCTGCGAGTACCACGTCATGGCCTTCATCGCGCAGGATTTCCGAGAGCAGCTCGCGAATGCCTACTTCATCGTCCACTATGAGTATTTTTGACATATAGATATTTATCCCGAGACTGATTTCTTGTCATTGGCGATGAGTAGCCACAAGCTGACTTCGCCGCCATCATGGTTAGCCAGGCGAATTTCTCCACCGTGGTCATCAATGATTTTTTTCACAATTGCCAAACCCAAACCGGTGCCCTTGGTTTTGGTGGTGACATAGGGTTCAAACGCACGCGCCAGCATTTGGGGTGAAAAGCCTGCGCCGTTATCGTGCAAGGTGAGGCGCAGGCGATGTTTGTCTTGCTCGATGCGAATATCGATGCGTGGCTGGGCGACATTCGCCAGCGCATCTTGCGCATTGGCGAACAGATTGTGCAGCACCTGGCGCAGCTGATTGATGTCTGCAAGAACATGCACGAAAGTCGGCGCTGGTGAGACGGTGAATTGGGTCGATGTATTTTCGTACAGCGCCAGTACGTCGATAACCAGCGCATAAAAATCCACCTCGGTGAGCTGCGGGGGTGGCGTGCGTGCGTAGTCACGGAAATTATTCACCATGTTCTTGAGCGCTTCCACTTGGGTAATGATGGTGTGGGTGGCACGGTCAAGCAACGCGCGGGAAGGCTCATCCAGCATTGTGCTGAGCTTCATTTGCAAGCGTTCGGCAGATAATTGAATGGGCGTGAGCGGGTTTTTGATTTCATGCGCCAGACGTTGCGCCACTTCTGCCCAGGCGGCGGAGCGTTGTGCCGAAATCAGACGGGTGATGTCGTCAAACACCACGACAAAACCGCCACCGCCCGTCGCCGGGAGCGCAGTGCCGCGGATGAGTAATGTTTGCGGCGCATGATCATTATGCGACAGGTCAAGTTGCTGCTGCCATTCCTCGCCATGCTGGGTAAAGTGTTCAATGATGGTCGTCGCCAGCGTGTGATGACGTGGCCAGTCCGCAAGCGGTATTTTTTCAAATGTCGCCAGATCATCATGCAAAATGGTGAGCGCGCCACGGTTCGCTGCGCGCAAATGAAAATCCGTGCTGAACGCGAGTACGCCGGCAGATAAATTACCCAGCACACTTTCCAGATAGGCTTGTGCCGCTTCGGTTTTTTCGCGCTGATGATCAGCTTCTGCGCGGGCTTCGCTCAATTGACGAGTCATGTTGTTGAACGATCGCGTGAGAAGCCCGAGTTCATCCGAGGTTTCAATGATCGTGCGCGGGGTGAAATCGCCCGCTGACACCGCCCGCGTGCCTTCTGCAAGTATCAGCAGCGGTTGCGCCAGGCGTTCGGCAAGCAGGAAAGCCAGCGCGACAGCCGCGAACAAGGCCAGCATCAAGGTGAGTGTCAGAGTCAGTGTGTAAATCCGCTTAAGGCCACTGCGCCCTAATTGCAGCTCTTGATAATTACGGTAGCCGGCTTCCGCATTGCTGGCATTTTTAGC
>JAYTIQ010000068.1:0-5458 GCA_043731705.1 Rugosibacter sp. | reverse complement strand
TCGGACGTGGATTTGCTGATTTTGCAACCTCCACCACTTGACAATGCTACTTCAACTACTTCTGCTGGCCAAATGGCAGCACATGAAGAAAAAATAGCTGCCTTGGTCAGTATTCTGTGGGATATCGGGCTCGATATTGGTCACAGCGTACGCACCGTAAACGAATGCCTGACAGAGGCGGCCCGTGATATCACCATACAAACATCACTACTTGAAGCACGCTACCTGATTGGCGACTTTAACCTGTATGAAAACTTTGAGCAAAGCTTCCACAATGAACTCAATCCTGTGGATTTTTTCAAAGCCAAGCAGTTAGAACAAGCCGAACGCTACGCACGTTATAACGATACCCCCTACAGCCTGGAACCCAATTGCAAAGAAAACCCCGGTGGGTTGCGTGACTTGCAAGTCATTCAGTGGGTTGCACGTGCTGCGCAGCTGGGTGATACATGGCAGGCGCTGGCGCACATCGGCATCATTACCGCAATTGAAGCGCGGCTGTTAGCGCGTAGCGAAAGTCGCTTACGCGAAATACGCATTCATTTGCATTTACTCGCAGGGCGCCGCGAAGATCGTTTGCTGTTTGATTACCAGGAAAAACTGGCGGATACCTTAGGGATGGCGGCGACAGAAGCCAAACGCGCTTCTGAAGTATTGATGCAACACTATTACAAAACAGCCAAACTGGTCACCCAGCTCAATACTCTTACCATGCAGGCCTTGGCAGATCATCTGCTGCCAGCCCAAGTGAGGGCACCTATCGTCATCAATGCACACTTTCAATCGGTGCGAGAACTCCTGGACGTGCGCGAAGACGATACCTTTGAACATTCACCGAATGCCCTGCTTGAATGTTTTCTGCTACAAATGCAGCGCGGCGAACTCAAGGGCATGACGCCCCGCACCTTGCGTGCCCTGTGGCGTGCACGTCATCGGATCAATGCCCAGTTTCGTGCTGATCCAGCGAATCGCGCACTATTTATCAGCCTTTTTCAACAACCGCATCTGATTCATGCCCTGCGGCGGATGAATCAATATGACATTCTGGGACGTTATCTGCCTGCCTTTGGCCGCATCGTTGGACAGATGCAACACGATTTATTTCACGTCTACACCGTCGATCAGCATATTTTGCAAGTCATACGCAATCTGCGGCGCTTTACGATACCTGAATTTGCGCATGAGTACCCCTTTTGCTCGCGACTCATGGCCGGGTTTGACCGTCACTGGCTACTCTATCTTGCCGCCTTGTTTCATGACATCGCCAAAGGGCGTGGTGGCGACCATTCCAAACTCGGCGTTGCCGATGCGACCGCGTTTTGCCATGACCACGGCCTTAACCAGGAAGACACTGATTTAGTGGCCTTCCTTGTAGCAGAGCACCTGACTATGTCACAAGTTGCGCAAAAACAAGACCTTTCAGACCCGCAGGTCATCGCAGCATTTGCCCAGCGCATGGGCGATGTGCGCCGCCTGACAGCGCTATACCTCTTGACCGTAGCGGATGTTCGTGGCACCAGCCCCAAGGTGTGGAATAGCTGGAAAGGCAAGCTGCTGGAAGATTTGTACCGCATGACAGCCAAGCTACTCGCCGGTGATGCAGTACCACAACTCGCCGGCGTCGCCGAACGGCAAGAAAATGCCCGTCGCATTCTGCGTTATTACGGCTTGCGTCAAGGGGTTGAACAAGGTTTGTGGGAACAACTGGATATCAGTTACTTCATGCGTCAGCATCCCGAAGATATTGCCTGGCACACACGCAACATTTATCACTGCGTCGACACACCTGAGCCTATCGTTCGCGCCCATCTCAACCCCAATGGTGAAGGCTTGCAAGTCATGGTGTATTGTCCTGACCAGCCCCAACTATTTGCGCGTTTGTGTGGTTTTTTCGCCCGCTTGGGATACAACATTCTGGATGCTCGAATTCATACCACTCGCAATGGTCACGCACTGGACAGTTTTATAATTTTCGCCCCGGATTTTGGTATTGCCTATCGCGACATGATCGGCTTGATTGAGCATGATCTAACGCAGCAACTCGCTACACGGCCACCCCTGCCTTCCATTCCTGCAGGACGGTTGTCACGACTGGTTCGCCATTTCCCTATCTCGCCAGCCTGTGAAATCCGCCCAGACGAGCGTGGCGAGCAGTATCTGATGAACATCAGCGCAGTCGATCGCCCCGGCCTACTCTACGCCATCGCCCAAGTGCTGGATGAACACCACGTCAGATTACACACTGCCAAAATTGGCACATTGGGCGAGCGTGTTGAAGACGTGTTTTTAATCAGCGGAAATGAACTGGCGCAAACCGGCACACTTGTTAAACTAGAACAAGATCTACTCACCGCATTGCAAGTGTGAATGATGAAGCCGCTTCATAAAAAGTCGGTGCTGGCGATACGGCAAACAATACGGTAAAACAGCGCGTTAAAACAACGGATCAATGCAAAAAAAATTAACTCACAGATACTTCTTTCACGCAAACAAATGCCCATAAAATATTTGTCGTTTCCATTCATTGCCATTTTGATCTGGGCGTTCAACACGATCGTGAGCAAACTTTCTGCCGGCGCCATTGATCCCGGGGTTATTTCATTTGATCGCTGGCTATTGGCGGGGCTGGTCATGACGCCCTTCATGGCGCATCGAGTGTGGGCAAACAAGGCAACCGTATTCAGCTATCTGCCAAAAATCATCGTCTTCTCGCTTTTGGGCATGGTGCTTTTTCAAAGCTTGGCTTACTACGCAGCGGCCAGCACTTCGGCCACCAACATGGGGTTGATCGGCTCTTTGATGCCATTAAATACCATGCTGTTTAGTACGCTGTTACTCAAAGAGCGTCCAACAACCTCACTGATCGTGGGTGCGACATTGTCCATTTTCGGTATTCTAATTCTCGTGACTAAAGGGCAACCCCTTAATTTGATGAGTCAAGGCATTGCCATCGGTGACGGGCTGATGCTCATTGGAACAATTGCCTATGGCGCCTATAGCGTTTTGTTACGCAAATGGTCTGTTCCATTACCCCCCTGGCAAATGCTTTACATGCAAATCATGGTGGCTGCACTTATGCTGCTACCCGTTTACTTGCTCTCGCCAAATTCACCCATCACTCAAGAAAACCTGCCGCTGGTTTTATTTGCCGGTATTTTCTCATCCATTGTTGCCGGATTTTTCTGGATGCAAGGGGTCGTTCATCTAGGTGCCAACCGAGCGATGCTCTTCATGAATCTGTTACCCCTGTTTGTCGCACTCTTTGCCGTAATGGCACTGAATGAAAAGTTGCACACCTTCCATATCGTCGGGGGGTTAGTCACACTAGCTGGTGTCTTGCTGGCCGAGCTGCCAAAAATGCAACATATAAAACCCACATCACCTATTAATAAACAATAAGTAAATACAAAAAAGCCAGCACTGTTTTAAACAGTGCTGGCTTAGACAGCCGAACATCAAGCGATTATTATTTAACTCGCCTCAGCAAGCCAGTCTGGCCAGCCTGCACGGCGATTCGCTTCACGTGCCAGAACCCGTTCTGCCGGGTTGGCAAAGTTCAAGTCCCAGTTCTTCAGACGCGGCATGGCAATAAACTTGAACCATAGCGGTGGAATAAACGCACTGATCGCACAGACAAAAATATTGGGCATTTGCGGCGCATCGGGGTGCGGGCGTAGCTCATCAAAGCGCATAAAGCCATCGCGATGATGATCAATGTGATTGGTAATCTCAAAACCAACCACGCGATCCCACCAGTTCAAATGATTCCAGGTGTGTTGCACTTCAACGGGAGCGCCCGGGATACGGATCAAGCCATAGTGTTGCAGGTAATTGAGCGCCTCAAGAATGAACTTGCCCAGTATCTGCGTAGCAAAAACCAAAGCAGCCGCCTGCCAGCCCCCGAGAAAAAAAGCACCAAACGGAATCAAGGCAGTGAGAATAACTTCCCAGATGATCATGTTTTTTATGGAAAAAAACGGTGCGCCCAAGGCATCTCTTCTTTTCTTTTCATTTGTCCAAAGCATTTGATAGTTATGCACCGTACAACGCCACATGAAGGTATACGCATTTTCTCCACGGTACGCAGTATCGCCATCGGCAGGCGTATCAAAATCCAGATGATGCACAGTCAAATGCGGCACATCACGGTTAGGATCAGCAAAAAAAGCGCACATCAGCATGGCAATGCCACGTGAAAAACCATCGCGACGATGCATCAGCTCATGCGCAATCGGCACATTAGGTGCAACGGACAACCAGATCAAGCCAGCCATACCTCCTATGATTGCCAAAATCGTAGGCCAACCTTCAGGAACATCAATGCCAACACCGACCCGCCAGGCGAAAGCACCAAAAAGCGCAAACATCAATACAAGATGCAGATATAAAGGAATGTCTGCAATCATCGGGTTGATTTTCTTGCGTTGCTTGAAGTCACGACCTGAAAAAAGCGCCAATACAAACAGCACAACGTAGGTGCCGATACCCGCAAACATCCAGTACCCACCGAAAACAAAGCCAGCGATACCAATGATGACCATAAGGGAAACAATGTAGTAACGAAGATAGTCAAACATAATTATATTTGTCCTTTTTAGAACGAAAAGTTACAGATAAACGTTGAGATTTTTACTCAGCAGCACATTCTGCTTCAGGATAATCATGCGTTTGGCCAACTTGTAACCTTCTCCCGTCTTGCGCCAGATATCTTCACGATTACCAATCAGCGTGTCCTGGTCTTTTTCATTGCGATTCCGATAAGCAAGAAAATTTGAATAAACCAACACTTCATCTTCTTTTTCCGTTGGCACTACTTCAATATTAGTAATCAAATGGGTATACCGCGTGGCTGGATCTTCTGACCAAGCCGTACCCGTCTCTAAACGGCGCAGGCGTTTTTTCAAATCTTCCAGATTATCGTTGTAATAAGCCATGCGCGTCAGGTCATGCACCTGCTCTGTTTTGTCACGGCGATAACGGGTCTCAATACCGGGCATATGGTAGTGAATGTCGTCTGTCAACATGCCCACCCATTCTTTATAACGTTCATTGTCCATCAAGCGCGCTTCACGGTACAAAGTCTGTTCGATTGTTTTGATAAGTTCCAGATTCATTGTGGGTGGTTCTTTCTTTGACTAGATGGGTAAACAAGAGTTCAAGTCACGGTCAAACAGCTTTAAATCCCGCTTTAGGCCCCATGGTTTCTTGCCCGTCTAAACGGGGTGAATACCGCTCTGGCACATCTTTCCAACTACTGGCATTCATCAAGTCCTGCCAACGCTGGTACATATTGCGTTGATTGGCATCGTTGTATTGGCCTTGATACACAATGCCCGGCAATTCAGGATGCTCGATACGGCGGCTGATTCCGCTACGGTAATGCAGCTTTTCCTGGCGAGTCACGACTCCACGATTGGTTTGTGTACAGTTTTCCCAGTTTTCGCCATCGTCCATCTCA
>JAYTIQ010000067.1:0-12418 GCA_043731705.1 Rugosibacter sp. | reverse complement strand
GCGCCAGAAAATCAGCCACGGTCTCCCCTTGCGTCGTATCCATGCGCATATCCAGCGGCGCATCAAAACGAAAACTCATGCCCCGCTCGGGCGTATCCAGTTGCGGTGATGACACACCCAAATCGAGCAATACCCCATCAATCTGCGCGATTTTTAATTCATCAAGCACCGATTCGATCTGGCTGAAATGCGCATGCACCAGCGTAAAGCGCGAATCGGTAATCGCTCGCCCTGCCTCGATCGCCGCCAGATCGCGATCTAACGCAATCAATCGGCCATTGGGGCCCAGAGCAGCTAAAGTGTCGAGAATTTTTCTGCTATGCCCGCCGCGACCAAAGGTGGCATCAACATAAATGCCCGCGGGACGAATCGATAATGCATCAACCCCTTCGTTGAGCAATACCGTGATGTGAGTGTCTGTGCTCACAGCGCAAGATGTTCAAGACCGGCCGGGAGCAACTTGTCCCCCAGCGCGAAAATGGCGTCTTGCTGCGCGCGCCAGCCAGCGTCTGACCACACTTCAAAATGGCTGCCCTGCCCCACTAACCAGACTTCCTTTTCCAGCCCGGCGTATTGGCGCAACGAGGGTGAGATCAGCAGGCGCCCGGCACTATCCAACGCCACCTCTTCAGCAAAACCCACCAGCAGACGACGCACCATGGCGGATTCAACCTGCAAACTCGGTGCCGCCAGAATTTGCGCACGAATCGGCTCCCACGCGGGTTGCGGATACAGCAGCAAACAACGGTGCGGATGCGCGGTAAGCACCAGCTTGCCCGCACCCGCTTCAATCAGCGCGTCCCGATGCTTCGCAGGCGTTGCCATGCGACCTTTAACATCGAGATTAAGCAGCGCTGCACCTTGAAACATTTGAACCTCCATTGAGTGGGAATTATCAAAAATTTCCCACTATTCACCACTAATTCCCACTTTAGGCCACTTACTTTTATCGGTCAAGAGGAAAATCAATTTTTTTCAGCGTCAACAAAGGCTTAGGTCATATTCTTGAGATATCTTAAGATTATAAATTCAATAAAAACAATATATATGGAGAGGAAATCGAAAGTGCTTTATCAAGATTAAAAATCTTGCGATCACGCGTCTTTTTGCTTGGTATGACATTCGTAATAACAAATCTTGGAGAGCACCATGAACTTCGTCTTCAACTCACCCAGACCGGCAACTCTGTGGGCGTCATTCTGCCCAAAGAAGCACTGCCGCGTTGAAGCGGGAAAAGGGCGACACGATTCTCCTCACCGAAACGCCCGAAGGCTTTCAAATCACGCCCTTTGAGCCGAGCCTATGACCCGACACTCGCTGATCAACTTGACCTTGGCCGTGACTTCAGGCGTGAATTCTGCGGCACATTCCACGCACTTGCCAAATGAGTGCCATTGTCCGCTGGGTAGACAAACGCGCCGCGTTTCTCGCCGTTGGCTTGCTTCTCGCCATCGCTGGCTTTGGTCCAGCGGGCGATGAAGCTTTCAATGACAGAGGATGGGCTCATGACGTGGATTGTAATGGTGAAGTCATATCCGCTGCGCTAAATAGCCAACCGCCTGCGCTATGATTGCCGCATGATTGATTTACGCATCCTCTTTGGTGTCGGCGGCGTTGCGGCACACGACACGCCTGCGGCACACCACTGGGCGCATCGCCTGCGCTGGCCGATGACGGTGATTGCGCTGCTCGCCCTGCCCGCGCTGTGGTTTGATCTTGCGCCGCCGGGGGCTATCTGGCATCACCTCGGGCGCGTGCTGGATGGGCTGATTCTGCTGGCCTTTAGCGCCGAACTGCTGTGGATGATGCATCTGAGTGGCCAGCCATTACGCTATGCCCTGCGCAACTGGCTTGATTTGATCATCATCGTCGCGGCGGCGGCCAGCCTGTTTGGCATTGAAGAGCAATGGCTGGCGCTGACGCGACTGATGCGCGTGGTGTGGGCTTCGCTGTTGCTGGCGCGCACGCTAGCCATGGCGCGCGAGCTGTTCCGCACCACGGCCGCGCTATGGATACTCGCCGCTGGGGCGATCATGCTGGCGTTGTCCGGCGTAGTGTTTTACTGGCTGGAACCGACGGTGCACAGCTACGGCGAAGGCTTATGGCTGGCTTTTGCCACTGGCTCCACGATCGGTTATGGCGATTTTGTGCCGACCACCACGGCGTCACGTTTCTTTGCGATGTTCGTTGCCGTACTTGGCTTTGGCATGCTGTCGCTAACGACTGCCTCAATTGCTGTTTTCTTCATCGAAGAAGACGAGAAAAAACTGCGCCGCGAAATGCACCATGATATTCGTCTGTTGCATGCGGAAGTGGCCGCGCTGCGAGCTGAAATTCGCGATTTACGGGCAGAGCCGCAATCTGGCATACGCGCTGATCTGTGAGCGGAGTACCGACTAAGCCGCTGAACTGATGGATGTTGAGCGATGCACGCGAGCTATTGATTACGTTTGCTTACATCTCTTTACTTCATCAACACACTTTTCTTGACGTGTGCGTTTATCTTGCACTCACAGTTCAATTTAACTGAGCTTAACGGAGGCACATCATGAAAACGAAAAACACGATTGCATTGATTCTTTGTTCATCGCTGCTTATTGCAGCCGGCGGTGCCCAGGCACGTGACCGATCTGGCGACGCACTGCTTGGTGGCTTGTTTGGCGGTGGCGTTGGCGCGGTTATCGGCAATCAGGTCGGCGGCCGGGATGGCGCGATTATCGGCGGCGCATTGGGTGCGGCAACGGGTGTTGCCATCACTACGGATCACGGGCATCGCGAGCGCTATGTCGAAGCCCCTGTCTATGCGCCAGTGCGTGAGCGTTATGTGGCAGCGCCGGTATATGTCCAGCCTCGCCCGGTGATGTACTACGAACCAGAAGTTCGCTATGTAGAACAGCGCGGACATGGTTACTGGGGACACCGCGAATTCCATCATGGTCACCATGGTTGGGATAATCGCGGCGGATGGCGCGGTGATCGTCATGATGATGATGACGATCATGACGGCGGCCGCTGGAATTATCGCGGTTGGGATTAACCAATAGTTAAACAGTAGCCCTTGTGCGTAGCGGTCCATTTATCGGCCCGCTACGCCATTCGGATAACACACTGGCCTCGCGGAGAAAAACTCCCCGTCGAGGCCTCTTGGCTTTCTGTACGCACATACCAACCATTATCCAAAATACCTTGAATTAAAAATACGTGCACTTGAAAGGAAAACGCTTCTTGCAGCGCCAAAAACCTGACAGCATCAGTCAGGACAGTATGTGCGACAACGTACAGACCCTATCTGGCGGCTGACATTAAGCTGAAAATAATTCGCCAAACAAAAAACATCCATCATGACTGCACCGCGCAAAGGCCAGGCATCCGCAAAAATAGACAGGAATGAATTTCATGTGCGTTTTTCGCGCTCATTCATGGATCCCGCCTTCAGTCTTGTCAAAGACGCGCTGGACTCAGTAGAAGACGTCGCTTGGAGTAATTACATCAACAGCCACAAGGCACCCATTACCGAAAAGGCAGGCAGCGAATTTGCCGATCCCGAATACAAATTGTCCGTCGAATGGAAGGCTAATCGTGATCATCTGCTGGCGGCCGAAGCGAGACAAAAAGACCCCACCACCGCATCTCGTATCCTGCTGATCAACGGCTCGGCACGCAACGATGGAAGTTGTGCAGGCGAGATATCCAAAACTTTTCGCATGCTGAAATTGGCAAAAGCAGTATTGGAAGCAGAGCAGATTGAGGTGGATACGCTGGATCTGAGCCGACTGACCTCTGATTATGATCAACATATCCATCCTTGCAAGGGCTGTGTCTCCACCGCCATGCCGCTGTGTCATTGGCCGTGCAGTTGCTACCCCAACCATGCACAACACCAAACCAATGACTGGATGGCGGAAATCTATGAGCAATGGACAGCCGCTCATGCCGTCATTATCTTCACGCCGGTGTATTGGTATCAGACACCAAGCGTCTTGAAACTAATGATAGATCGTCTGGTATGTGCCGACGGCGGCAATCCTGATCCCACCACGACTCACGGCAAGAATGCACAAGAAGCCAAGGATCTGGAATTACAAGGTTGGCCATACCCCAAACATCTGGCGGGACGTGCCTATGGGCTGGTCGTTCACGGTGACGTGGCAGGGATTGAGGGTGTACGTCGCGGTCTCTCCGATTGGCTGGAGTGGATGGGCTTGATTGATGCGGGTGCATTGTCACGACTGGATCGATTTGTTGGCTATTACGAATCGTATGCGGAAAGTCATGTGATATATGACCTTGATCTTGCCTTCCAGCAGGAAATCGTTAATGTCGCCAGGGCAGTTGCGGTTGCGGTTGCTCAACTACGGCAAGGTCACTTGAGCATGCCCGATGCCAACTTACAGAAACCGCGGCCTAAATAGGTTGTCGATACATCTACAGAATAGTTCATTCAATTATCCAGGGAGATCGCACATGAAACGTTCAGCTTCCGCCACATGGCAAGGCAGCCTCAAAGAGGGCAAGGGCAGCATTTCCACCCAGAGCGGTATCCTTAAAGAGGCGCAATATGGCTTCAACACACGTTTTGAGGATGGACCGGGGACTAATCCTGAAGAGCTGATTGGCGCAGCCCATGCCGGTTGTTTCACCATGGCAATGGCAGCACAATTGGGTCAGGCTGGCATGACGGCGGATAGCCTGAAGACCACTGCGACAGTGACGCTGGAAAAAATCGGGAGTGACTTTACCATCACCGCTGTTCATCTGGATTTACTGGCAAAAATTCCTGGTGCCAGCCGTGAGGCATTCGAAGCGGTGGCGAATCATGCCAAACTCAACTGCCCGGTATCAAAGCTGCTCAATGCCAAGATCACGCTAGACGCCCAGCTAGAAAATTGAACAAAAAATCATTAAGGAAACGCTGAACAAGTGGTTTTTATCTATGATTCGACAAGCTCACCATGAACGGAATCCATTGCTGACCATTCGTCCTGAGTTTGTCGAAGGACTTAATCAGCGTTCCCTCAAGTTAATCAGCCACCCGATGATGCAATCGTTATTCCTCATCTGCCGACTTGTATGCACCGCACTGTTGTGGCTATCCGCGTTGATTCTTTCTGCCTCAATTTCCGCGTGCGCCGGTGTCCCACCCCTGCCTGATAATGCAGGCATGGGCAACAACCCGTTACTGCCACCGCCAACATCAAAACTGCTGCCTACCATCAACATTGCTGTTGCCAAAGGTTGGCCAAAAAATAGACAACCCATCGCTGCAGAGGGGCTTGCAGTCAATGCCTTTTTCAGAGGACTGCATCATCCACGCTGGTTGTATGTCTTGCCTAATGGCGATGTGCTCGTAGCCGAAACCAATGCGCCACCCAAGCCTGATGATAATACAGGCATCAGAGGGTTCGTCATGGGGATCATCATGAAGAAAGCCGGGGCTGGTGTTGCCAGCGCAAATCGCATCAGCCTGCTGCGTGACACCAATGGCGATGGCATCGCCGACAGCAGGACGCTATTGCTACAAGGCTTAAACTCCCCTTTCGGCATGGTGCTGGTCGGTAATTATTTGTATGTTGCCAATACCGATGCGGTGATGCGATTTCCCTACACGGAAGGCCAAACGCTTATCAGCGACCCTGGGGTCAAGATTGCCGATTTGCCTGCTGGCCGGATCAATCACCACTGGACCAAGAACATTGTTGCCAGCCACGATGGCAGGTATCTGTATGTGAGTGTCGGATCGAACAGCAATATTGCAGAAAATGGCATGGATAATGAGTTGGATCGCGCCGGCATTCTGGAGATTGATATCGCCAGCGGACGCCGCCGCGTGTTTGCTTCCGGATTGCGCAATCCGGTTGGCATGGCATGGCAACCACAAAGCGGGGAACTTTGGGTCTCAGTCAATGAGCGCGATGAACTGGGTAACGATCTGGTGCCGGACTACATGACATCGGTCAAGGCTGGCGGATTTTACGGCTGGCCCTACAGTTATTTTGGCCAGCATGTTGATGCACGTGTCAAGCCACAGCGACTCAACCTGGTCGCCACTGCCATCAAGCCCGACTATGCCCTAGGATCACACACCGCTTCTTTAGGCCTGGCTTTTTATGATGCCAATTTATTGCCTGTCCACTATAAAAATGGCGCACTGATCGGTCAGCATGGCTCATGGAACCGCGAAGTGCCTGCTGGCTACAAAGTTATTTTCATACCCTTTGAGAAAGGGCGGCCTAGTGGTCTGCCAGAAGATATCCTGACCGGATTCCTCAGTGAGAAAGGCGAAGCCTATGGCCGCCCGGTCGGCGTTGCCGTGGATCGCAAAGGAGCCATTCTGGTGGCTGACGATGTGGGAAATATCATTTGGAGAGTGAGCCCAGCAGCCAGAAAATAAGTTCGGCTATTGCTGCGCATGTCTTTTCAACAGGTGCGACAACACGGGCGGCGTGATCAGCGTGGTGAGGATGACCATGATGACGATGACGGAAAACATCGCTTCATTCATCACGCCCAACTGACGGCCGGTCATGGCGAAGATAAGGCCAACTTCACCGCGCGGCACCATGCCCCAACCCACCAGCCAGCCGCCCGCTTCACGCCCGGCAGCCAGGCCCGCGATCAGCTTGCCAACCACCGCCGCCGCCGTCACGCCAAGGCCGACGATCAGAATGGTCGGGTCGGCCAGGGTTTGCAAATCCACCTGCATGCCGGTAAGCACAAAAAATACCGGCACGAAAAAGTAACCAATAGGTTCGATCAAGGTTTCATGCTGATGACCCGTGTGCTTGGCTAAAACAGCCTTAACCCGTGCGACCAAACCAATCTTATCGACCGGTGAATCTGCCCCGGCAGGCAAAACCGCCTCAATATCGCGCACGATGGTTGGGCGCTCGAATTTATGCAGGAACACCGGCTCGAACAACAAGCCCGCAGCAAACGCACCAATGATCGGCGCCAAGCCCATGACATGCGCCAGCCACGAAAAGGCCAGAGCGGTGGACAACACCTGGGCAAACAACATCGACGGCCCGGCATCCAGACGTGCCAATGAATTGCTGATCCACGGCGCAATCAAGCGGCCAATGCCAATGCTGCCGCCAAGAAACAGCAAGGCCTTGGCCAGAATAAGCCCCACCGCACCCGTGCTCACCGTGCCGATAGTCACCAGACTGGACACCACGGCGAGAATCACCAGGCCCAGCACATCATCAATCACCGCTGCGCCCAGCACAATGCGCGCGGCGGGCAAATCCAGCTTGCCCATATCGCGAAAGACGCGACCGGTAATACCCACGGACGTCGCTGACAACGTGGCACCGAGGAACATATAGGCATTGGCGTCTTTGCCCGGCAACAACCACGGCCCCACCACCCAGGCGCCCAGCATAAACGGCATGACAATCCCAATCACACCCACCGCCAAAGCCCGCGGACCAACGACAACCAGGTCTTTTAGCTGTGTCTCCAGTCCAATCTGTAACAGGAGAATCAGCACGCCCATCTCGGCAATAAAAGCGATGATAGGGTCCTGCGTGACACCGCTAAAAAACGAGATGCCGAGCAAGGATAAATTGCCCAGCACAACACCGAGCAGCAATTCACCCAGCACGGCAGGAAAGCCGATGCGCTGCGCCAGGGGCGCAAACAGCCGCGCGCTCATCAGGATCAAGGCGAGCCACAACAGGTTTTCGCCAGCGGGCGAACTGGCTGCACCTGCGGCGAAGGCGCTCGCCGGGAACAGCAGTATCATGAGTATCAATACGATCAGCTTCAAGTTTTCTCCTCGGCATGGACTGGCATGCCGTCACACTGTAGATGAATCAATCGGGCTGAATCATAGCCGAAGCCTGCCATGCAACACGCAGTGCCTTGTTGCAAGGTTATCCTGCATGCCCTGTGGCATGCAAAAAGTCGGCGCTGATGATACGGCGTGCCGCTACTCTTTTGCGGAACGGCAGCAGTAAGGCAATGTGGTGTACCCCACTTAACTGTCGCATTCCATCCATTACAATCAACCGATGATTCCCATTAATTTACTTACCGTTCTCGAACGCCCTTACGCCAGCACGCCTGAGGGGGCCTTGCGATTTTTCATTTCCCTGGTTGATGCCATTCGCCCCAGTGATCCGCATAGCACCGGGGCTGCAGCAGTCGTGTTTGCCACCTTGCGCGGCATCGCGGCAAGCAATGAAAAACATCGTGCCACGTTACGGCGTCAGCTGCAACAGCTCTTTCGTGGAACCCAGCAGGTCAGCCTTTACACCGATGCGGGCATCCTGCCGAATTCCGGATTTTTCAGTGAGCTGTGGCGTCGCGCCATGAGCCGGATACTGCCCCCGGTACCCGATGCTGCACGACTCAAGGACTGTTTCGACGCGGTGTTCCATCATCGCGATGACCCTATCTGGCTGGCCGCTGGGCCGCTCGAGGACAAACTCGCCTTGTGGGATGCTATTTTCAGCATGCCCGCAGACTCTGAAAGCGACACGAGCAATGAAGGACGCTGGCAATTGCACACTGAAACGCAACTGCTCGAAGCCATGCAGGTGCTGGCGACGCGCATCGGCGCCATGGGGCTGGAACCTGAACTAACGCGGGTACAGCCGCGCATCATCGAATTCGAATCCCCGTTCGTGCATCTGAATGCGGAAGTGTTGCGCTTCACCGAAGCCTGGCGTGCCCGCCATGCCGACCCCACCGCTACGCACGAGGACGAACGACACATGATGGTGCTGGTTGATCAATGCCGCGAGGTGATGACCCGTGCGCGGCGCAACGCGGCCAGCGAGGGCACCAGCCTCAGCCTCACCTATCTGCTGGTGCGCATGGAACAATGTCTGCAAAGACTGGTGCAGCTCATTGATGTGTTGCGCGGCCGACTATGCGTAAGCGACCAGCCGGATGAGCGTCTGGCAACCGTCGACCGCTGGGTGCGCCTGACGCATGACCTGGTGCAAGGAGAAAACCGCCGCCACAGCCTGCGCGAACCCTTTCGGCGCCTCACCGGCCTGCTCGCACTGCGCGTGACCGAAAATGCCCACCGCACCGGCGAACACTATATAACGACCGATCGCGCCGAGTATGCCGCGATGTGGCGTTCAGCCGCTGGCGGCGGCTTCATCGTCGGCTTCATGGCACTTATCAAACTGCTGCTTGGCAAGTTCATTTTTGCGCCGTTCGTCTATGTGTTTATGCATAGCATGAACTATTCGCTTGGCTTCGTGCTGATGCATATATTGAACTTTACCTTGGCCACCAAACAGCCAGCCATGACTGCTGCCACCATCGCCAAGAGTATTGATCAATCGGAGGGAAAAACGCGGGACTTGCACCGTCTCGCCGACCTGGTAGTCGCCATGATGCGCAGCCAGTTCGCGGCCATTGCGGGCAACGTGGCGGTGACCATCCCGACCGCTATCGCCATCGCATTTGCCTATCAATGGATCATCGGCCAGCCCGCGATGGACATGGCCAAAGCACAACACACGCTGCATGATCTCTCGCCCATTGCGAGCCTGGCCATTCCGCATGCGGCGCTGACCGGCGTCCTGCTTTTTCTTGCCGGGCTGCTATCCGGTTTTTTCGACAACAAGGCGGCTTACGACCGCATCCCGGAACGCATCGCCCATCTTGGCTGGCTGCGCCGCCTGCTCGGCCCGCAGCGCGCCGACCGGTTTGCTGGCTACATTGGCCGCAACCTGGGCAGCCTGGCCGGCAACTTTTTACTGGGCATCATGCTGGCAAGCTTGGCGCCCCTCGGAGACTTTCTCGGCTTGCCACTGGACGTGCGCCACGTCACCCTGTCTTCAGCCAATTTCGCCCTCGCCTTAACCTCGCTGGATTTTCATATCGGGTGGGTGTTGCTGTTTGAAACGCTTGTCGGCATTGCGCTGGTGGGCTTCACCAATCTCTCGGTCAGCTTCGCGCTCGCCCTGTGGGTGGCACTCAAGGCGCGTAGCGCGGATATCACTGCCAGCCAAGGGCTTGCAGCGCTTTTGCTGGAACGCCTGCGCAAAGAACCCGCCCGCTTTTTTGTGCCGCCACCCTCTTAAAAAAACCACGCCAGCATAACTACATTCATCGCGTTAAAAGTCGGCGCTGGTAGTACGGCAACAAATCGACGAAAATCTACCCTCTTCCGAAAATCTTCACCCCACGTACGCCTTCATGACCTCCCTGCTCGAAAATCTCAATGAACCACAACACGCCGCCGTCACGCTACCCGCCGAACATGCCCTGATTCTGGCGGGTGCCGGCTCTGGCAAAACACGCGTGCTGACCACCCGCATTGCCTGGTTGATCTCAACTGGCCAGGTCTCGCCGTCGGGCATTCTGGCGGTGACTTTCACCAACAAGGCGGCGAAGGAAATGCAAACGCGGCTGGCCGCGATGCTGCCGATCAATGTCAAGGGCATGTGGATAGGCACTTTTCACGGCTTGTGCAACCGCCTGCTGCGCGCGCATTACCGCGATGCGGGTTTGCCGCAACTGTTCCAGATACTCGATTCGGCCGACCAGCTCTCGTCGGTCAAGCGCATGATGAAGGCGCTGAATGTGGATGACGAAAAATTCCCGCCGCGCGAGATGTGCCAGTTTATCAACGCGCAAAAAGAGCAAGGTCTACGCTCGTCTGCCGTTGAGGCGTGGGATAGCTGGGCAAAAAAGAAGGTGGAACTTTACGCTGCGTATGAAGCGCAGTGCGAGCGCGAAGGCGTGGTCGACTTTGCCGAACTGCTGTTGCGCTCTTACGAATTGCTGTCGCGCAATGAGCCTTTGCTGCGCCATTATCAGGAACGCTTCCGGCATATTCTGGTGGATGAATTCCAGGACACGAACCGCCTGCAATATCAGTGGCTGAAGCTGCTTACTGGACAGCATGCGGCGCTGTTTTGCGTCGGTGACGATGACCAGAGCATCTACGCTTTTCGCGGCGCGGACGTGGGCAACATGCGCGATTTTGAACGCGAGTTCCATGTCAAGCACATGATTCGGCTGGAGCAAAACTATCGCTCGCACGGCAATATTCTGGATGCGGCGAACGCCATCATTCAAAATAATCCGCAGCGTCTGGGCAAGAATTTATGGACGCACGCGGGCAGTGGCGAGCCGATTCGCGTGTATGAGGCGTACTCCGATAATGATGAAGCGCGCTGGATTGTGGAAGAGGTGAAAGCGCTGGTCAGAGATGGCCACATGCGTGCCGAAATCGCACTGCTCTATCGCAGCAATGCGCAGTCGCGCGCGCTGGAACATGCCTTGTTCAATGCCGGGATTCCCTACCGCGTGTATGGCGGGCTGCGCTTTTTTGAACGCGCCGAAGTCAAGCATGCGCTGGCTTATCTGCGCCTGATCGCTAATGTCAATGACGACACGGCGTTTGCCCGCGTGGTGAATTTTCCCGTGCGCGGCATCGGCGCACGCAGCCTGGACGCCTTGCAGGACGCGGCCAAAGCGGCCAACAGCAGTTTCTTTGCGGCTATCCCGCAGGTCAGCGGCAAGGGCGGCACATCGCTCGCCGCGTTTGCGCAACTCATCCATCAATTGAGTGAAGCGGCACATTTGCCGCTGCCTGAGCTGATTGACCATGTGCTTGAGTTGTCCGGCCTGCGCACGCATTACCAGAACGAAAAAGAGGGCCAGGAGCGGCTCGCCAATCTGGACGAGCTGATCAATGCTGCTGCCAGCTTTATCGCAGAAGAAGGTACGCCGAGCGAAGAAGGGGAATTGTCGGCCGATCTGGCGGCTTTTCTCTCACATGCGTCACTCGAAGCTGGCGAACACCAGGCCGGTGAAGGGGACGATGCGCTGCAATTGATGACGGTGCATTCTGCCAAAGGGCTGGAGTTCAACATGGTGTTTATCAGCGGTCTGGAAGAAGGATTGTTCCCGCATGAGAACTCGGTCAATGACACCCGCAACGGCAGCAACGGGCTGGAAGAAGAGCGCCGCCTGATGTATGTGGCCGTCACCCGCGCGCGCCAGCGGTTGTATTTGAGCATTGCGCAAAGCCGCATGCTGCATGGCCAGACGCGTTACAACATCCCGTCGCGTTTCCTGGATGAAATCCCTAAGGAACTCATGAAATGGCTCACGCCAAAGGTGGATAAATCAGCGTTCGCCGCCCCCCAAGGGGACTTGCTTCGCGGCGTGTCGTCAGCGCCGACTTTTTACGGGCGCAGCGGGTCGGGCGGATCAAGTTCATCAGGCACTGCGCACGGCGAGTTTTACTCAGCCCCGGTTGCGCGTGCAGCGGATCGCAATGGCTTGCAGATCGGCATGAACGTGCATCATGTCAAGTTCGGCGACGGAATGATTGTGAGTTTTGAAGGCAGCGGCGCGGACGCGCGCGCGCAAGTGAATTTCAAGCACGCCGGAGTGAAATGGCTGGCGACCTCGATTGCGAAGCTGGACGTGATTTAGC
>JAYTIQ010000066.1:0-2374 GCA_043731705.1 Rugosibacter sp. | reverse complement strand
GACTTGAAAAATCGCCGCTGTGCGCCTTGCGAAGGTGGCGTTTTGACTTTGGATGCTCACGCGGCTGAGCAGTTATTGGCGAAGCTTTCAGGATGGCAGCTTGCGATGGATTCGCCGCCGCGCATTATTAAAAGCTATCACTTCAAGAATTATCACGAGACGATGGCCTTTGTGAATGCGACAGCCTGGGTATCTCATCGGGAGGATCATCATCCTGATCTGACCGTGAGCTACAACGCATGCAAGGTCATCTACACCACGCATGCGATTGGTGGTTTGAGTGAGAATGACTTCATCTGTGCAGCAAAAATTGATGCGTTATTCGAGCTGTAAATTGCGCTGTAATTTGTTTTGAGCGAGAAGGGCACAATTACCGCCGCTTTTGGTCGGCATTACGAAATCGAGTTGGCCGATGGTCGTTTGGCACAGGGTTTTCCCAAGGGGAAAAAAAGTCCGTATGCCGTGGGCGATGTGGTTGAACTCACCTCGGACGGGCAAATTATCAGCCATCTGCCGCGTAAAAGCTTGTTGTACCGCAGTGATGCCTATCGACAAAAACTGATCGCTGCCAATGCCACCCAATTAGTGCTGGTGGTGGCAACCGAGCCTTCGTTTAGCGATTTACTGCTGTCGCGCGCGCTGCTCGCAGCGGAGCATGAGGGTTTGCGGCCGCTGATCGTGTTGAACAAGTGCGATCTGATTGCCGCCTTGCCTGCGGCGCATGATTTGCTCGCACCTTTTGTAGCATTGGGCTACCCACTGCTAACCCTCTCTGCTGTAGAAGATGCCACGCCGTTATTGCCTTTTCTGGCAGGAGAAACTTCGGTGCTGGTGGGGCAATCGGGCATGGGTAAATCCACATTGACCAATGCGCTAGTGCCGCATGCCGCCGCCGCCATTCGTGAAATTTCAACGGCATTGGATTCAGGCAAGCACACCACCACCTATGCACGGCTGTATCACCTGCCGCTGTTACCCACAGGCGGGAATTTGATCGATTGCCCTGGGGTACAGGCGTTTGGTCTGGCGCATTTGTCGCCACAGGAAATTGAATCGGGGTTTATTGAATTTCGCGCCTTGATGGGGACATGCCGTTTTCGTGATTGCAAGCATTTGGCAGAGCCGGATTGTGCGGTTAAAGCAGCTGTTGCCAGCGGTGCGATTCATCCTCGGCGGCTGGCGCACTATCGTCAGATCATGAGCGAGACCTCGCTGCATTAAGCAACAAGCAAAGACGGTATACTTACAGGTTGTCCGGCAAGAGCAAAAGCTGGTATTTATGCAGGGTTTCGGCCTGCGAAGTTTTTTACTGGGAATGAGTTGATGTCAGTTTTAAGTTGGATTGTCACGATGTCGCTAACTGGTGGCGCATTGAGTGTTTTGGCTGCCGCAGTCTTTGCTTTCAAGGCAAAAGCACACTGGGTATCACACCTTGTTAGCTATGCGATTGGCGCGTTGCTGGGTGCGGCCTTTCTTGAGGTATTGCCCCATGCCATTACGGCGAATGGCGACGCTGTTGGCACAACAGCGACTGTGCTGGGCGGCATTCTGATTTTCTTTGTGCTGGAAAAACTGGTGCTTTGGCGGCATTGCCATATCGAGTCGTGTGAGGGCCATGAGCATCGTGAGTCGCATGCGCACGGCCATAAGGGCAGTCAGATCGATCATAACAATCGCAGCGGTTTGCTGATTATGGTGGGGGATACTTTCCATAATTTTGTCGATGGCATCCTCATTGCCGCAGCATTCATGGAAGATATTCGCCTGGGGATTATCACGGCATTGGCGATTACTGCGCATGAGATTCCACAGGAAGTAGGTGACTTCATGATATTGCTGCATTCAGGCTATTCAAAAGCGCGGGCGCTGGCGTTTAACTTGTTTTCGAGCCTGGCGACGGTCGTGGGGGCGTTGATGGCCTATGCGGCACTGGGAAAAATGCAAACTGCCGTACCTGCCTTGTTGGCCTTGGCTGCGGCCAGCATGATTTATGTGGCAGTGGCGGATCTTATTCCCGGCTTACACAAGCGAACGGAAATCAAGGCGACGGTGCAGCAAATTTTATTGATCGTGGCCGGTATTGCGACTATCTTTTTGAGTCACCGCATGATCGATCATTTCATGGGGTAGCTGGTCTCGTCGTCGTTGCGGGGTGCCCAGGAGCCACAATAGCAGCGCCAAGGGCGCCGCGCCATACACAACAAAAGTGAGAATCCCCGCAGTCAGGCTTGACTCTGTGGCTGCCATGAGCAGTGTGATATACAACCAGCCAATAGCGATGATATACATGGCGCGATTGTAATTAGTTTGAGGGAGTGTTTGCTGCGTATTCAGCCATTTTTTCAACATGATTTCTTGACACCGATTATTGTGC
>JAYTIQ010000065.1:0-4623 GCA_043731705.1 Rugosibacter sp. | reverse complement strand
TGCGTGGCCATGTAGCGTGCTGCCTTGATGTACCAAGCCGCAACAAAATCCAGAACGCCTGCACCATGAATATCATGCGTCACGGCAGCCATGTCAGCTTTCTGTTCTGCGGTCTGATATGACTTGCCGACAAACGGCGGATTGCCCAGCACATACGAACAAGTCGGCGCTGGCAACACGGCGTTCCAGTCGAGTTGCAGCGCGTTGCCATGCACGATGGTGGCGGCGTGCTTGAGTGGAATGCGCACGAAGTAGCTGCCGAATTCTTCGCTGACCTTGATGTTCATCTGGTGGTCTACCAGCCACAGCGCGACTTGCGCGATCTGCGCGGGGAATTCTTCGATCTCGATGCCGTAGAACTGATCGACGTCAACCGCGACCAGTTGGTGAATGTCGAGCATTTGCTGGCCGTCGATGTGCGCGGCGCGCAGCACGTCCAGCTCCAACAGGCGCAGCTCGCGGTAGGTGATGGCGAGAAAATTGCCGCAGCCGCAGGCCGGGTCAAAAAATTTCAGGCTGCGCAGTTTTTTGTGGAAGTCGAACAGCTTGTTGCGGTTCTTTTTGATTTTCTCGAATTCAGTACGCAGCTCATCGAGGAACAGCGGCTTGATGAGCTTCTGGATGTTTTCTTCGGAGGTGTAGTGCGCGCCGAGGTTGCGCCGCGCGGTGTCATCCATGATGCTCTGGAACAGGCTGCCGAAAATGGCGGGCGAGATCAGGCTCCAGTCCAGCCCGCACAAATCCAGCAGCGCTTCGCGCATGGCGGCGTCAAACCCGGCGGGCGGCAGCGCTTCTTCGAACAGGCGGCCGTTGATGTAGGGAAAGGCGGCGAGCTGCTCATCCAGATTGGCCAGGCGCTTGTCACTCGGCGTGTTGAGGATGTGGAACAACGTGGCGATGCGGTCGGCCAGATCCGAGCCGTCTTCCGCTGTGCGCTGCTCGATAAAGTCCTGAAACTGGCGCTTTTCGCAAATGCCAGTGTCCTCGGCAAACAGGCAGAACAGCAGGCGCACGAGATAGATTTCCAGCGGCCGGCCGGTGTAGCCAACGGCTTTCATTTTGTCGTGCAGCCGCCCCATGTGCTCGGCGGCACGGATGTTGATCGGGTCTTGCGGCTTGATGACTTGCGTCTGGTATCCGGCGATAAAGCCGAACAGGCGCACGCTTTTGTAGAAGTCGGCCAGCGCGAATTCGCTGGTGCTGCCATCCGCTAAGTCATGCAGGCGGAAGCGGCCAAAGTCGCAGACCAGCACATAGCGCGGCAAATCGCGCTCCTTGATGCCCGGGAAGTAATCCATCGCTTGGGCGTAGGCACGGTCAAGATTCTTGCCACGTGACTTCATCTCGACCAGCAAAATGCCCGGCCAGAAGGCATCGACATAACCCCGGCTGCCATCGTACTTTTGCGCCGCGTGTTCAAAGCTGGCAAAACGCTTGTCGGTAATGCCGAAGACTTCGAAGAAGGCAATCAGGAAGGGCTTGGCCTGTGCGTCCTCATTGGCGGCGTCCACCCAATGTTTTGAGAAGGTTAAAGCACGCGAGCGGATTTCGTTCCAGGAGAGGGGCATGGGTTGGATTAAGTCAATTTATGTAAAAGTTCCCGCAGGGACGCAGAGCGCTGGCGATACGGCGCACTTCGCTACGCCATAACGGGCATTCAGTTCAGCGAACACCTGATCCGCAGGAATAGCCATCCCGCTGTCGATACCTTCCTGAATAATCTGGCGCAGGTCAGTATTTAGCGCCTTCAAATCAGTGCTGGAATCGCCTTTAATTTCAGTAGAAATAACCTGTTTCATCGTACGCCTTGTTATCAAAAGTACCTCAGCATCTTCGTGTCAGATGTGGTCAATTTCAAGTGATGTTCTCTTTGTTCTCTTTATTGTTTGTCTACTCAACCACGCATTTTCTCAATCGCCTCTTCCACCCGATCCACCGCGATCACTTCGATGCCCTTGATCGGCTGCTTGGGCGCGTTGGCCTTGGGCACGATGGCATGGGTGAAGCCGAGCTTGGCGGCTTCTTTCAGGCGCTCCTGCCCGCGCGGGGCGGGGCGGATTTCACCGGCCAGGCCGATTTCGCCGAATACGGCGAATTTGCCGGGCAAGGGTTTGTTGCGCAGCGATGAGACGATGGCCAGCAGCACAGCCAGGTCAGCCGCCGGTTCGGTGATTTTCACGCCGCCGACGGCGTTCACAAACACGTCCTGATCGGAACACACGACACCCGCGTGACGATGCAACACGGCGAGCAGCATGGCCAGGCGATTTTGCTCCAGCCCCACCGTTAAGCGGCGCGGGTTGCCGAAGGCGGTGTCGACCAGCGCCTGGATTTCCACCAGCAGCGGGCGCGTGCCTTCCTGCGTGACCAGCACGCAGGAACCGGCGACATCGAGCGAATGTTGCGATAAAAACAATGCCGAGGGGTTGGACACGCCGCGCAAACCCTTTTCCGTCATGGCGAAGACGCCAAGTTCATTCACCGCACCGAAGCGGTTCTTGAAAGCGCGCACCAGGCGAAAGCTCGAATGCGTGTCGCCTTCAAAATACAGCACGGTGTCCACAATGTGCTCCAACACGCGGGGCCCGGCCAGCGATCCATCCTTGGTGACGTGGCCGACCAGAATGATGCAGGTGCCGCTTTGCTTGGCGAAGCGCGTGAGCTGCGCCGAGCATTCGCGCACTTGCGCGACCGAGCCGGGCGCGGATTGCAGCGCGTCTGACCACAGGGTTTGAATCGAGTCGATCACCGCCACGACGGGACGCGAGGCTATCAGCGTGCTGAGGATTTTTTCGAGATTGATTTCGGTGAGGATTTGCATGTTGCCGACATCCAGCTGCAAGCGCTGCGAGCGCAAGGCCACCTGCTCGCCGGATTCTTCACCCGAGACATAGAGCACGTTCTCGTTAGTCTGCGCGAGGCGCGCCAGGGCTTGCAGCAGCAAGGTGGATTTGCCGATGCCGGGGTCGCCGCCGATCAGCACCACGCCACCAGCAACCAAGCCGCCGCCGAGCACGCGGTCGAATTCCTCGATGCCGGTGGGCTGGCGCGGCTCGATGCGCGGCTGGATTTTGCCCAGGGTTTGCAAACTGCTCACACCGGCCAGCGAGGCAAAGCTGCGCCCGGCGGGCGTGGCCGCTTCCATCACCGCTTCGACCAGCGTGTTCCATTGTCCGCAGCCGGGGCACTGGCCCTGCCACTTGAGGGCAGTCGCGCCGCATTCGGTGCAGGAATAGATGGATTTTGGTTTAGCCATTTTTATAATTTTCAGTTTATTGATTAACGTCGATATTTACTTCGACGACTGGCACGCGGGCTGTGACAGCGCAGAACAATTCATACGCCACGGTGCCTGCGGCGGTGGCAACGTCGTCCGCAGGTAGACCTTCGCCCCAGAGGGTGACTTTTGTGCCGATGGTATCTATTGCCGCCGTCTCACCATCGCCGACTTTCTCAAGGTAAGTGAGATCAACGCACAGCTTGTCCATCGACACGCGACCGAGAGTGCGCGTGCGCTGGCCGCCTACCAGCACCGGCGTGCCTGTTGGCGCGTGGCGCGGATAGCCGTCCGCATAGCCGCAGGCAACGATGCCAATACGCATCAGCTGTTCGGCAACAAAAGTGCCGCCATAACCTACGCGGTCGCCCACAGCAATATCACGCACGCCGATCAGCTCGCTGGCCAAGGTCATCACGGGTTTGAGACCCAGCGCTTCTGCGCTCTGCTGCGCCGGAAAAGGCGATGCGCCATACAACATGATGCCAGGTCGCACCCAGTCGGCGTGGCTCTCGGGAAAGCGCAGCAGCGCAGCGGAATTCGCCAGGGACAACGGTAACGCATGCCCGTTGGTCATTGTGCGCAAACAGCTCATCTGCTCTGCGATGCCACAATCTTCATCCGCATCGGCAAAATGCGTCATCACGGTAATGGATGCGGCACAGCCTGCGGCTTCGAGTCGCGCCAGCACAGTGGCAAATTCGTCGGCGGTAAATCCCAATCGGTGCATGCCGGTATCCACCTTCAGATATACCGGCAGATGCACTGGCAAGCGCGCGGCAATCAGCGCATCCACTTGCCATTGCGCATGCAGCACCGGCGTCAGCTTCCATTCGGCAAACAGTGGCAGTTCGTCCGCCTGATAAAAACCTTCGAGCAGCAACATCGGCTGGCGAATGCCAGCTTTGCGCAATGCGATGGCGTTGTCCAGTTCAATCAGCGCAAAACCGTCAGCCACCATTTGTAACGCATGCGCCGCAGACAATACGCCATGCCCATAGGCATTGGCCTTGATCACGCTCCAAATATTCGAACGATTCGCCACCCGGCGAACTCTGGCATGGTTGTGGCGCAAGGCAGCCCAATCAAGGCGTGCATGAATCGGTCGGGACATGGGATCAATCGAGGTGAGATAAGGCTGAATAAAACTGCGGGTTCAAGGGTGCAATTCAATCACAAAACCGATCATTCTGGAGCCAGCTAGCGTGCGCTCATGCAAGAGCGTCATATCCTTGCCACCGCTTTCGTGCTATAAAACCGCAACTTTTAACCACGGTCGCTTGTCTGACATAGTGCCTGATATTTTCCTGCACGCCGTTCCTTACGCGCACCTCGCATCCCATACA
>JAYTIQ010000064.1:0-16181 GCA_043731705.1 Rugosibacter sp. | reverse complement strand
TGGCGAGACTATTCAGAAGTCAAGCACGTAATGGAAAAATTTATTATCCATGAAGGGTTGGTGGCACCATTGGATCGTGCCAATGTTGATACCGATGCCATTATTCCCAAGCAGTTCCTCAAATCGATCAAACGTTCAGGGTTTGGCCCGAATGCGTTTGATGAATGGCGCTATCTGGATCACGGCGAGCCGGGTATGGATAATGCAAAGCGCATTAAAAATCCGGATTTCATCCTTAATCAAGTCCGTTATCAAGGGTCTTCGATTCTGCTGGTGCGGAGCAATTTTGGCTGTGGTTCTTCGCGTGAGCATGCGCCGTGGGCATTGCAGGATTTTGGTTTCCGCGCCATTTTGGGTGAATCTTTCGCCGACATCTTTTTCAACAATTGTTTTAAAAATGGGCTGTTGCCCATCGTGTTGCCAAAAGCTGAAATCGATGCGCTTTTTCTTTTAACAGAGGGTACTCCAGGGTTTCGGATAACGGTTGATCTTGCCGAGCAAGTGGTCAATCGTCCTGATGGTCATAAGATCCCCTTTGCCGTGGATGCCTTTCGCAAAGACTGCTTGCTGAATGGGTTGGATGATATTGGCCTGACTTTGCGGCATACAGAAAAAATTCGTGCATTTGAAGCACAACGGCGTATCGAGCAACCTTGGCTGTTTGCCTAGTTTTGCCTAGAGGAATGACGTAATGAAGATTTGTGTTCTCCCTGGTGACGGGATAGGTCCTGAAATCACGACAGAGGCGTTGCGCGTATTGCGTGCACTTGATTTGTCCTTTGAGACAGAAGAAGCGCCTGTAGGCGGCGCAGGTTACCGGGCATCGGGGCATCCACTGCCAGGGGCGACGCTTAAACTGGCAGAACAGTCAGATGCCATCCTGTTTGGGGCGGTCGGCGATTTTTCATTAGACACCTTACCGCGCGAGTTACGCCCTGAGCAGGCGATTCTTGGGTTACGCAAGGCATTCAATCTGTTTGCCAATTTTCGCCCCGCACTGGTTTATCCTGAATTAGTTCATGCATCAACGCTACGCCCAGAGATTGTTGCCGGTTTGGATCTTCTGATTATTCGTGAGCTTACGGGTGACATTTATTTTGGTCAGCCACGAGGTATTCGTATGCTGGAAAATGGGGTACGTGAAGGGTTTGACACGATGCGCTATTCTGAGCCAGAGATTCAGCGGGTGGCACATGTTGCATTTCAGGCGGCAAGAAAGCGCAGCAAACGCTTGTGTTCCGTTGATAAAGCCAATGTGCTGGAGACAATGCAGCTATGGCGCGAAGTGGTTATTGCGGTGGGTGCAGAATACCCCGATGTCGAGTTGAGCCACATCTACGTGGATAACGCGGCGATGCAATTGCTGAAAAACCCCAAGCAGTTCGATGTCATGGTGACGGGCAATATGTTTGGCGATATTCTTTCTGATGAGGCATCGATGTTGACAGGCTCAATTGGCCTGTTGCCTTCTGCTTCGCTGAACGAAAATAATTTCGGCTTATACGAGCCAATCCATGGTTCGGCACCCGATATTGCAGGCAAAGGCGTGGCAAATCCGCTCGCGACCATTCTTTCTGCGGCCATGATGCTACGCTTCAGTTTTGGGCTGAATGATGAGGCGCTGCGTATTGAATCTGCTGTGAAAAAAGTATTGGCACAGGGCTATCGAACCGCTGATATTGCTGAACCTGGTCTCAGCACAGTGGGTACTAAAGCAATGGGTGACGCTGTCTTGGCAGCACTGTAATTTATAAGTTCATAAGTGAGAAAAAGGCGATGAAGCGTGTAGGTCTTATTGGTTGGCGGGGAATGGTAGGTTCTGTGCTCATGCAGCGCATGCGCGAAGAAGGTGATTTTTCGCTGATTGAGCCGGTGTTCTTTACTACATCCAATCTCGGCGGACAGGCGCCTGATGTGGGGTGTGGCACTTCGTTGCTTAAAGACGCAAAGAATATTGCTGATTTAGCCAAGATGGATATCATCATCACTTGTCAGGGAGGGGATTACACGACCGAAATTTTCCCTCAGCTACGTGCGGCAGGTTGGTCTGGTCACTGGGTTGATGCCGCATCCAGCTTGCGCATGCAAGACGATACGGTGATTACGCTTGATCCAGTCAATTTGGATGTGATCAAGCAGAGTTTGTCTCGCGGTGGGCGTAACTGGATTGGGGGTAACTGCACCGTGAGTCTGATGCTCATGGCGCTGGGTGGATTGTTTAAAGCCGATTTGATTGAGTGGGTTACTGCCATGACCTATCAGGCAGCTTCAGGCGCTGGCGCACAGAACATGCGCGAACTGCTGGTGCAAATGGGCGAGGCGCATCGCGTTGCCAAGAATTTGCTGGAAGACCCTGCATCGGCTATTTTGGACATTGATCGTGAAGTGGCTGGCATACTGCGCGATGAAACTTTCCCTACCGATAATTTTGGCGTGCCACTGGCGGGCTCGTTGATCCCGTGGATTGATAAAGATCTCGGCAATGGCCAAAGCAAGGAAGAATGGAAAGGTCAGGCTGAAACCAACAAGATTTTGGGGCGGGCGGCGACACCTATTCCGGTCGATGGATTATGTGTTCGCATCGGAGCCATGCGGTGTCATTCGCAAGCCTTGACTATCAAGCTTAAGAAAGATGTGCCGCTGGATGATATTCATGGGCTATTGGCCGCACATAATGATTGGGTCAAGGTTGTCCCCAATCAGCGCGATATCACAGTGAAGGACTTGACGCCCGTTGCCGTTACCGGCACGCTCACTGTGCCAGTGGGCCGTTTACGGAAACTCGCCATGGGCCCAGAATACCTTTCCGCTTTTACTGTTGGCGACCAGCTCCTCTGGGGGGCTGCAGAGCCTTTACGCCGGATGTTGCGGATTTTGCTTGAAGCTTAAGCGCTGGTCATTTTTGAGCAGTTGTCTCAGGCCGGTATTTGTCATGATCTTGCGTACTTAAGATCATGATGTTATGTTGATAAATCATCGAAGGTTTTGCAGGAGCGACTGTGCTAAAAACTGACAAAAAATCCAATCTTTTAAAATTGACAGCTATTTCGATGGCAATGGCGATTATTCCGCTGGCAGGACACGCAGCGGGATTAGGAAAGGTTGCCGTTTATTCCTTGCTTGGGCAACCACTTAAGGCTGAAATTGAAGTTTCCGCTAATAGCGAAGAGTTATCGTCACTGCAAGCAAAACTGGCTTCGGTTGATGCTTTTCGCCAGGCAGATGTTGAATATAATCCGGTTCTTTCCAATCTGAAGTTTTCGCGCGAGTTCATTGAGCGCAATGGGCATCGCTATGTGCAGGTGACCACAGATAAGCCGTTGAATGAGCCGTTCATCAATATGCTTGTTGAGTTGGGATGGGCTTCTGGACGGTTGGTTCGCGAGTATACATTCTTGTTGGATCCTCCCGATCTCGCTTCCACCACAACTGCTGAGCCTGTTTCTCCTCCGATGGTTTCTCCTCTTGCAGCGGATAAATTGCAACCAGAAAAGATTCCTCAGGTTGAAAGTACTCCCCCTGCCATAACACGTCAAAGTGGCAAAGTACTCGCTAAGGTGCGGTCACCAGCAGAAGTATCTGCAAAGGCAGGTACTGATATCAATGTAAAAAATCATAAAGTCCGCACTGGTGATACGCTCGGAAAAATTGCGGCAAAGACACGCCCTGAAGGCGTCAGTCTGGATCAAATGCTAGTGGCTTTACTCAATGCAAATAAAGAGTCTTTTGATGGTGGCAATATGAACCGTCTGAAGACTGGAAAAATTCTTGCGATTCCAGGTGCTGAAGTGATAAACCAGATCACACCCGGCGAGGCGAAAAAAGAAGTCGTTGCACAAGCAGCAGATTTTAATGCGTACCGTAAGAGACTGGCATTGGCTGCCAGTGTGCAAACAGATGCTCGTGACAGCGGGCAACAAGTTGCGGGCGGAAAAATAACACCCAAAGTAGAAGAGACTGCTCCTGTACCGAGTGGCAAAGATAAGTTAGAGGTTTCAAAGTCAGAAAACGCTAAAGGATTGACCGGCGACGCTAAAGGAAGTGCCGTAGCAGATAAGCTAGCACGCGATAAAGCGTTAAAAGAAGCCCAGAGTCGTACTGCTGAGCTTGAACAAAATTTGAGCAAGCTCAAGCAGCTGGCTGAGTTGAAAAATAAAGCAGGTGCTGATCTTCAACAACTGGCGCAAGCAGCAAAATCTCCCCCCAATGCCGCAAGCCAAGTTCCGGCAGCAGTTCCTGCTACGACTCCAGAAGTAGCTTCGACCGCAGTAGCCAAAACGCCGACATCGTCAACCGAGACTCTAAGTCCCGAGACACCGGTTAGCGCGCCAACACCCAAAGTTGAGGTAAAAAAAGTCAAGGCATCACCCATTGCACCTGAACCAGAGTCTAGTTTCCTGGAAGAGAACAGCATGCTGGTGCTTGGCGGTGGCGGCATCCTGGCGCTGCTGCTAGGCTGGATGGGTTTTTCTGCCTGGAAAAAGAAAAAAGAGAGCAGCGCACTAGGCGAGCTTGGTGATATGCACTCTGTTAGCAACTTTTCAACGCAATCAACATTTGGTCCATCGATAGATCCAACCGCTTCGTCTTCTTTTTCTTCCACTATGGGTGGATCGGGCGCAAGTCAATTCAGTATCAGTGCACAAGGGGTTGCTGAACCGTCTGTTGATGCCTTATCGCAAGCGGATACCTTCCTTGCATTTGGCCGTATTGAGCAGGCAGAAGAGGTTCTGAGTTCAGCACTGGAGACGCAACCAAACAGGCATGAGCTTTATCTGAAACTGCTTGGCATTTATGCAGAGCAAGATAAGCCTGCTGAATATGAGTCTCTTGCAAAACGCTTCCGTGAGCAAACTTTAGAAGATGGCTCAGGTTGGGAGGCTGCGCGGGCAATGGGTGCTGCAATTGACCCTCAAAATACGCTATATCAGTTGCCGTCTACTGAGCATAAATTGTCAGAGGCTGTGACAAGTGGTGCGAGTGTTGTTGCACTGGCTGGGGCAACAGCAGCTGCTGTTCAGGCAGCACCAGACGCTTTTGTGGAAAGCCCTTCGCAGACTCCAGATATCCAGGCCATCGATACAGAAACTCTCGATTTTGATCTTGATTTTGATTTGGATGATGCGGCTTCACCTGCCGCTAAAGTTGATCCTGTTGCACCGGCCGCTTTGATGGCCTCACCAGAAATGTCGGCTCTGGATTTTGATCTTGACTTGAACCTGCCTGAGATGCCTTCAGCCACTGCTATTGATCCAGTGGCGAAGCATGATGCGCCATTGGATATGTCGCTGGTAGAAGAAGCGGGGAACAGCATTGATTTTGATTTTGATCTACCTTTGGCTGATGCACCTCCAGTATCTACCCATGTTACCAATGCGCCAGATTTGAAACTGGATACGATCGATCTTGATCTGGACACCGACTTGTCAGCGCCGACTTTTAGCGTGGCAGGAAATGAAGAGACAGATAATTCCGAGGTTGCGACCAAGCTTGAATTGGCAGCAGCCTATGAAGAGATGGGTGATAACTCAGGCGCGAGTGAGCTCTACCAAGAAGCGTTAGCTGAAGGCAGCAAGTCGCAGCAAGAGTTTGCGCGTGCCAAACTAGCTAGCCTGACTTGATTGGTGACTGCCTCTCGGCACGATGTTATGTCAGGAGCTTTTTTACAATTGTTGCCGTAGGTTTTCCAGTTTTGTCCGCGATGCGTTTTCATCCCGCCAGTTTGCTTTTGCTCTGGTTCAGCTTCCTTTTGGCTTTTTCGGTACGTAGTGGCGTGGTGCTGATGCTCAGTTGTTTTGTCGTGACGGTGTGGGCCTATTTTTCAGCTACCTTTCATTTGCAGCGCTTGTTACGCCGCAGTATGTGGTTAATGCTAACGCTATTTACGGTGTTTTTATGGATGACTCCTGGCTCATCTTTATCCTTCATGCCTTTTGCCACCCTGGAAGGTCTGCATCTTGCTGTTATGCAAAGTGCCCGGGTACTACTGGCGATTGCATCACTGGCACTTGTTCTGCAGTATTTATCACGCGCTGATCTGGTTGCGGGGATGTATTTTTTTCTTTCGCCGTTGCGCCTAATTGGTGTGCCGACAAAAAAATTAGCCGTACGAGTGATGCTGACGTTAGAAGAAGTCGAGCGAGCTTCCATGCCTCCTCACTTGACGAACGAATCTAGTCAAGCGCAGCTTGTGGATACCTTAACACTACCCCAGTATGGATGGAGCTGTTGGGATGTTGGCGTTACCCTGGTTTCCATGCTGCTTGTTTTTTCCATAAGACTGCCATGAGGATTGCCCTGGGCGTTGAATATGAAGGATCCATGTTCTGTGGCTGGCAATCACAGGCGGGCGGCGGGTCTGTGCAAGATGCGCTGGAATTTGCGCTATCCGCCATTGCAGATACATCATTGGTGCGAGTTATCTGTGCTGGCCGGACCGACGCGGGAGTGCATGCGATTGAACAAGTCGTGCATTTTGATGCGCCCGTTGAGCGTCCGTTGACGGCCTGGGTGCGCGGAGTGAATACCCATTTGCCGCCCGCGATTGCGGTGCGTTGGGCGCAGCCAATGCCGGATGATTTTCATGCGCGCTTTTCAGCGCAAGGCCGCCGTTATCGCTATGTGTTGCTTAACCGTGCGGAGCGTCCAGGCCTTATGGCACATCGCGTGGGATGGTTTCACTTGCCGCTGGATTTATCTGCCATGCAATCCGCCAGTGCTTTTTTGCTGGGTACGCATGACTTTTCGGCCTTTCGTTCGGTCGAATGTCAGGCCAAATCACCTGTTAAAACCCTGCGTAAAATTTCTGTGGCTCGCCAGGGCGACTTGATCGTGTTTGATTTCGAGGCGGATGGTTTTTTACATCACATGGTGCGCAATCTGATCGGCACGTTGGTTTATATCGGCAAGGGGGCTCATCCTCCTGTCTGGCTTGGCGAATTGCTGGCCGCTAAAAACAGGGCATTGGCAGCACCCACGTTTGCAGCTTGCGGGCTGTATTTCGCGGGGGTCGATTATGATGCGCGCTGGCAATTAAAAGGTAATGCAACAGTCGCTCAAAAAGTCGGTGCTGGTGATGCGGTGCAAAGCTGGCACCCTTGGGATGCGACGACTCTGCTGATTGGATGATGAATAGAACCCGAATCAAGATTTGCGGCATAACCCGCGCTGAAGACCGTGATACGGCCATTGCGGCGGGTGCTGACGCGCTCGGGTTTGTGTTTTATCCACCCAGTCCAAGATATGTGATGCCAGAAAAAGCGGCGCAACTTGTGTCGTCGATCCCTGCGTTTGTCAGTCGTGTTGGGCTCTTTGTTAACGCTGAACCTGCTGCCGTTCGTTCTGTATTGGCAGAGGTTGCCTTGAATGTGCTGCAATTTCATGGCGATGAAGATGCCGCGTATTGCCGCCAGTTCGGTAGGCCGTGGATCAAGGCGGCACGTGTCAGACCGGGGCTTGATTTGCTAGAATACGCGCGCGCTTTCGAGGGGGCGTGCGGTTTGTTGCTGGATGCTTTTGTCGATGGTTATGGCGGCGGTGGCAAAGAATTTGACTGGTCGCTGATCCCCTCATCGTTACCCTTGCCGGTGATTCTTTCAGGCGGGTTGCAGATTTCCAATATTCAACAAGCCGTGCGTGTCATCCGGCCCTGGGCGGTGGATGTCAGTAGTGGCGTCGAAGTGGCCAAGGGCATTAAAGACGCTGAAAAGATAGCCCAATTTATTGCCGGAGTGCGTAATGCAGATGCTTGATTTACCTTATAACTTGCCGGATGCACAAGGCCATTTCGGTCCCTACGGCGGGATTTTCGTTGGCGAAACCTTGATGCCAGCGCTTGCTGAACTGCGTGAAGCCTATGCCGCAGCGCAGGCTGACCCAGCATTCCAGGCAGAGTTTGCGGATGACCTGAAACATTATGTCGGTCGCCCCAGCCCGATATATCACGCCAAACGCTGGTCCAATTTATTGGGTGGCGCGCAGATTTTCTTGAAGCGTGAAGATTTGAATCACACCGGGGCGCACAAAATAAACAACTGTATCGGTCAGGCCTTACTGGCACGGCGCATGGGCAAGCCCCGGGTTATTGCAGAGACAGGTGCCGGTCAGCATGGTGTTGCAACAGCTACCGTGGCGGCGCGCTATGGGATGGAATGCGTGGTGTACATGGGGTCAGAGGATATTAAGCGGCAAGCTGCCAACGTCTATCGCATGAAGCTGCTGGGCGCAACGGTTGTGCCTGTTGAGTCGGGCTCAAAAACATTGAAAGATGCGCTCAACGAAGCCATGCGCGATTGGGTAACCAATATTGCCAATACTTTTTACATCATCGGCACGGTGGCTGGGCCTCATCCCTACCCGATGATGGTGCGCGACTTTCAGAAAGTGATCGGTGAAGAGTGCAAGGTGCAAATGCCAGAACTCATTGGCCGTCAGCCGGATGCCGTGATTGCGTGTGTTGGCGGGGGGTCTAATGCTATGGGCATTTTTTATCCCTACATTGCCGATGCCAGTGTTCAATTGATTGGTGTGGAAGCGGAAGGTTTCGGGCTGGCCACCGGCAAGCATTCAGCCTCGCTGACTGCGGGCCGCCCGGGTGTGCTGCATGGGAATCGTACGTATCTGCTGCAAGATGACAATGGCCAGGTGATAGAAACTCATTCTATTTCTGCCGGGCTGGATTATCCGGGTGTGGGGCCTGAACATGCCTGGTTGAAGGATACGGGCCGTGCAAGCTACGTCACCATTGATGATGCAGCTGCGCTGGCGGCCTTCCATGATTTATGCCGCATTGAAGGCATTATCCCGGCACTGGAATCCAGCCATGCGTTAGCTTATGCGGCAAAGTTGGCGCCAACCCTGGGCAAAGAAAAAATGCTTCTCGTTAATCTTTCTGGCCGTGGCGATAAAGATATGCATACCGTTGCTGAAAAATCCGGAATCCAGTTTTGATATGTTACAAATATCACGCATAGCCGCAACCTTTTCCCGTTTGAGTCAGGTGCATCGCAAAGCGCTGATTCCCTTTATTACTGCGGGGGACCCGCATCCTGATTTAACCCTGCCGTTGATGCGCGCCCTGGTTGAAGGCGGGGCTGACATCATTGAGCTGGGCGTGCCGTTTTCTGATCCGATGGCCGATGGTCCCACCGTGCAACGTGCCTCTGAGCGGGCTTTAGCGCAAGGCATGACATTGCGCCGGGTATTGGCTTTGGTCAGTGAATTTCGCAAGGCCGATCAAGTGACGCCGGTTGTGCTGATGGGCTATGCCAACCCGATTGAATCCTACGGCATAGACGCCTTTGCTCGTGACGCGCATGGCGCGGGCGTGGATGGCGTTCTGGTGGTTGATTATCCGCCCGAAGAATGTGCTGAATTTGCAGCGGCGATGAAGCGGGAACACATGGACCCGATATTTTTACTGGCACCGACCTCAACCTCCCGGCGGTATGCTGAAGTAGCGGCGCTGGGCAGCGGTTATCTGTATTACATCTCGCTCAAAGGCGTCACGGGCGCAGGGCATCTTGATATGGAAGAAGTGGCGCGGAAGATTCCGGAGATTCGAGCACAGGTTGGTATGCCGGTCGGGGTGGGTTTTGGTATTCGTGATGCAGCCACCGCTGCACGCATTGCTCATGTGGCTGATGCTGTTGTCATTGGCAGCCGCATTATCGAAGAGATCGAAGGCGGACCCGCAGTTGAAGCCCCTGCACGTGTGAAAGCCTTGCTGGCCGGGTTTCGTCTTGCGATTGATCAGGAGTCTCATTCATGAGTTGGTTACAGAAACTTCTTCCTCCCAAGATCAAGCGCTCTCCGGGTGGCCGCAAGTCCATGCCAGAAGGCTTATGGTCAAAATGCCCGGCCTGTGAAGCGGTGTTGTATGCCTCAGACCTGGAAAATAATCAGCAGGTTTGCCCAAAGTGCAGCCATCATCTTCGTCTGCGAGCGCGTGCGCGGCTGAATTTATTGCTTGATGAAGAGGGGCGTTTTGAAATCGGCGCAGAAGTGCTGCCCATGGATCCACTTAAATTCAAAGACGGCAAACGGTATATTGATCGTCTTGCAGCCGCTAATAAAGAAACCGACGAGAGCGATGCGCTGATTGTCATGCAGGGTGCCATCAAGACAGTGCCCGTGGTTGTGGCCTGTTTCGAGTTCGAATTCATGGGTGGCTCGATGGGCTCCGTGGTCGGTGAGCGTTTTGTGCGTGGCGTGCAGGCGGCGCTGGAACTCAAGGCGCCGTTTATTTGTATTACCGCCTCAGGCGGCGCACGGATGCAAGAAGGATTGTTTTCGTTGATGCAAATGGCCAAAACGACCGCGGCCGTTGCTAAATTGGCAAATCACTCACTGCCTTTCATGACGCTCCTCACGGATCCCACCATGGGCGGCGTATCGGCGTCTTTTGCCTTTGTCGGTGACATCGTGATTGCCGAGCCAGGCGCGCTGATTGGTTTTGCCGGCCCGCGGGTGATTGAGCAAACTGTGCGACAAAAGCTGCCGGAAGGTTTTCAGCGCGCCGAGTTTCTGCTTGAAAAAGGCGCGATAGACATGATTGTTGATCGGCGTGAGCTGCGTGACAAGCTGGCTTCACTCATCACGCTCTTGATGCGTATGCCTGCTGTCTGATGCCATCGGCATCCGACAGCCTGACGATCTGGCTTGATCACCTTGAAGCATTGCATCCGCGTGGTATTGCGGGTATCGAGCTGGGGCTGGAACGTGTTGCAATAGTCAAAAATCGTTTACAGCAAATTGAAAAATGTCCGGTGATCCTGGTCACGGGCACGAATGGTAAAGGCTCTATTTGCGCCATGCTCGAGAGCATCCTGTTGCATGCTGGTTATCGGGTGGGGTTGTATACGTCACCCCATTTATTGCATTACAACGAACGGGTTCGCGTGAATGGGGTTGCCGTCGATGATGCACGGTTAGTTGCCGCCTTTGCCAAGGTTGAGGCAGTACGAGGCAACACTTTCCTGACCTATTTTGAATTCGGTACGCTGGCGGCCTGGGAAGTGTTTGCGGCGGAATCGCTGGACGTGATTATTCTCGAAGTAGGTTTGGGCGGGCGGCTTGATGCCACGAATATATACGAGCCGGTTTGCTCAATTGTCAGCACGATAGATATTGACCACACAGAGTTTCTCGGTCCGGATCGCGAGGCAATAGGTTTTGAAAAAGCAGGTATTTTCCGCCAAGATGTCCCTGCTATCTGCGGTGATCCAGAGCCACCTGCTTCTCTTTTGGCACAGGCAGCGGCTGTGGGCGCGCCCTTGCAAATCATGGGCCGGGACTTTGGTTTTTTAAAGCAGGATCAGCAATGGATGTACTGGGCGGGAGCGGGGCGCAGGGGCGGCCTGGCCTACCCCGGCCTGCGCGGTGACAACCAGCTACGCAACGCCGCCTGTGCCATGGTTGCGCTGGATGCGTTGCATGCGTTGCTACCCGTAGCCATGAAGGATTTTCGTCAAGGCTTATTGGAAGTTGAGCTTCCAGGACGTTTTCAGGTGTTGCCAGGGCAGCCTGCCATGGTGCTGGATGTGGCGCATAACCCGCAGGCTGCACGCGTGTTGGCAGACAATCTGGGCAATATGGCGTTTCATCCGAAAACGTTCGCCGTGTTTGGCATGATGGGTGACAAGGATATTGATGCGGTGATTGATGCTTTAAAGGAGCGCGTTACGCATTGGTTGCCCTGTACGCTGGAAGGCCACCGTGCTGCCAGCGCTGACTTTTTGGCTGGCCGCTTGCGTGCCAGAGGACTGACAATTGTGGCTGAGTTTTCCACGCCGCAAATGGCATTGCAGGCGGCGCAAGAACAGGCGGGTGATGGTGATAGAATTCTCGCCTTCGGATCCTTCCTGGTGGTGGCAGCAGTGCTGCAAGCACTTGGCAGGAAGGCCTAATTTTCAGCATAACGCGCAGAGTAACCAGGATGACGGAAAACGATATTTCAGCGGACCCCGAACTCCAACTGAAAAAACGCGCCAGACGTCGGCTCGTAGGTGCTTCTGCACTGGCTTTGTTGGCTGTGATTGTATTGCCCATGGTCATGGATCATGATCCGCGTCCGCCAATACAAGATATTCAAGTAAAAATCCCGAGCCGGGAAACCGGTGGCTTGGCGGCAAAAATTCTATCGAACGATGCGGTGGTTCGTCCCTTGCCTGCAGCGCAACCCAAAGCAGTCATTCCCAATGCGGCTTCCGATGAAGCCTCCCTTGCGCCAAAGGAAGAAGTCTCGCCAGAAACCCCGCCAGAAACTCCGGTGGGGAACAAGACGGAGAATAAGCCTGCCCCGATTCTGAACGAGGCACCTTCGACATCTGCCGATACCGGCACCCAGCAGTGGGTCGTTCAATTGGGTGCTTACAAAGAAGCCGGTAACGTCAAGCAACTCCTTGCCAAGATGAAAGAGCTGCACTTGCCTGCGTATACCGAGAAGCTATCAAATGACCAAGGTGTGCGCATCCGTGTGCGTGCCGGGCCATTTGCCAACCGTGAAGCCGCGGACAAGGCGGAAGCGAAAATTAAAAAGATCGGCGTAATTGGCAAGGTAACGGTAAAGTGATGGCGAAATAAACCAATGACATTTTTTGATTATGCCGTAATAGCCGCGATTGCCATTTCAATACTGTTCGGTGCCTGGCGTGGCGTGGTAGGTGAGGTTTTGGCACTTGTCGCGTGGGTGGTGGCATTTTTTGTGGCACGTGCCGAAGCTCATCTGGTTGCGCAGTGGTTAGTAGGCCATATTGCTGATGCCGGAATACGCTTGGCGGCAGCGTATGTCATTATTTTCGTCGGCGTACTGCTTTTGTTCGGCATTGCACGAAAAGTCATATCAATGCTGCTAAGTGTTGTGGGGTTGGGTCTGCTGGACCGATTGCTGGGTGCATTTTTTGGAATTTTTCGTGGGGTGCTAGTGGTATTGGCGGGTGTCATGGTGGCGGGTATGACACCGTTACCCAGATCAGCCTGGTGGCAGGAATCGGTGTTGGCTCCTCCGCTGGAAACAGCCGTATTAGCAGCAAGACCGTGGTTACCGGCGGAAGCGGTAAAGCGTATTCGATTTCGATAAAGGAAAACCATGTGCGGAATTCTGGGTGTGGTGGCGACCACGCCAGTGAATCAGTTGCTATATGATGGTTTGCAGGTGCTGCAGCATCGCGGACAGGATGCAGCCGGGATAGCTACCGGAGAAGGTGGCCGTTTTCATATGCACAAAGGCTCGGGTCTGGTGCGCGATGTGTTTCGCACGCGCAACATGCGCAGCCTGGTCGGCAACTGGGGTATTGGCCATTGCCGCTACCCCACTGCGGGTTCTGCGGATAACCCGGCCGAAGCGCAGCCGTTTTACGTCAACTCGCCGTTTGGCTTGATGCTTGCCCACAATGGCAATCTGACCAATGCCGCGCAGCTCAAGCAGGATATGTTTTTGCAGGATCTGCGTCACATGAACACTAATTCCGATTCGGAAGTGCTGCTGAATGTGTTTGCGCACGAGTTACAGGTGGCATCCAATACGCATCAGGTGGATGCGGAAACTATTTTCAAGGCGGTCGCCGGCGTTCATCGTCGCGTGCGCGGTGCGTATGCGGTGGTGGCGATGATTGCCGGTTATGGCCTGGTCGCATTTCGCGATCCGTTTGGTATTCGCCCGCTGGTGATAGGTCGCAACGATACCCCGGCAGGGGCTGAGTATCTCGTGGCCTCAGAGAGCGTGGCGATTGACACGCTGGGCTTTAAGCTGTTGCGGGATGTCGAGCCGGGCGAAGCCATTTTGATTGATATGCGCGGCAATTTCGTTAGTCGACAGTGTGCGGAACACACTGTGCATGCGCCCTGCATGTTCGAATTTGTTTATTTGGCGCGCCCTGATTCTGTTATGGATGGCATTTCTGTCTATGAGACGCGGGCACGCATGGGCGATTTTTTGGCTGACAAAATTCGCCGCACCATGCCGCACCTGGATATTGATGCCGTGATCCCCATTCCCGATTCGAGTCGTCATTCGGCCATGGATCTGGCCGCAAGACTCAATCTGCCGTATCGCGAGGGTTTTGTTAAAAATCGCTATATCGGGCGCACTTTCATCATGCCTGGCCAGGCGACGCGGCGTAAATCAGTGCGCCAGAAGCTCAATGCCATCGCCCAGGAATTCAAGGGGCGCAATGTGCTGCTAGTGGATGATTCCATCGTGCGCGGCACTACCAGTCGTGAGATCATCATGATGGCGCGTGAAGCCGGTGCAAAGAAAGTCTACTTCGCCTCGGCCTCGCCACCGGTGCGCTTTGCCAATGTGTACGGCATTGATATGCCCTCGCGATCCGAGCTCATTGCCTCTTTTCGTTCGGATGAAGAAATTTGCCATGAGATTGGTGCAGATGCGCTGATTTATCAGGATATTGCTGATCTCAAAGCAGCTGTGCGCTCGGTGAACCCAAGTATTACCCAGTTTGAGACATCCTGTTTCGATGGCCATTACATTACAGGCGATATCACTTCTGCCTATTTGCAAAAAATGGAGTATGACCGTGACCAACCCGTCCGAGGTCATGAAGACTACGATGATACCGAGGGTGAGGGGAATGATCATTTTGATCATAGCGATAGTTCCCAGCTTGATTTGAATCTAGGGAGAGGTTGATTAATGAAGAATTCTTTCCCTGAAAAAACTATGTCAGAGAATGATTGGTCGCTAGAAACGCTTGCGGTGCGTGCGGGGCAAACGCGCAGTCAATTCAATGAGCACTCCGAAGCACTCTATCTGACATCCAGCTTTGTGTTCGACAACGCGGCCCAGGCCGCTGCCCGGTTTTCCGGCGCAGAAGAAGGCATGGTCTATGCTCGCTTCACTAATCCCACCGTGACCATGATGCAAACAAGGCTGGCTGCCTTGGAAGGCGCAGAAGCCTGTGTCGCAACGGCCAGCGGCATGGCAGCGATCCTGGCCACGGTGATGGCGCTCATGAAGTCCGGCGAGCACATTGTTTCTTCGCGCAGTATTTTTGGCGCGACGCAGCAGCTGTTTGGCACGATCCTGGCACGTTTTGGCATTGAGACAACCTATATTGATACAACCGATAGCGCGGCTTTTGCCGCCGCGCTGCGCCCGAACACGCGCTTGCTGTTTATTGAAACGCCCTCTAACCCGTTGACCGAGGTGCTCGATATTGCTGCACTAGCCGCAGTTGCTCATGCCGGCGGCGTGTTGTTGGTGGTGGATAATTGTTTTTGCACCCCGGCGCTGCAGCAACCCTTGAAGCTCGGGGCTGATCTGGTCATCCATTCCGCGACTAAATATCTTGATGGGCAGGGCCGAGTGTTGGGTGGGGCAGTTTGCGGGCCCAAAGCATTAACAGACGAAGTGTTCAAATTTTTGCGTACAGCCGGGCCGACGATTTCACCCTTCAATGCGTGGGTCATTCTCAAGGGGATGGAAACCTTGTCGTTGCGCATGAAGCAGCAATCCGCCAATGCGCTTGAGCTAGCGCAGTGGCTAGAGCAACAACCTCAAGTCGCGCGCGTTTACTATCCGGGCTTGCCTTCGCATCCGCAGCATGCGCTGGCAATGAAACAGCAAGCCAGCGGGGGCGCGATTGTGGCCTTTGAAGTCAAGGGGGAGCGTGAAGCGGCGTGGCGGGTGGTGGATAATTGTCAGCTACTGTCGATCACGGCCAATCTGGGCGACACTAAAACCACCATTACCCATCCTGCGTCGACCACGCATGGGCGCATTTCGCCGGAAGCGCGCGCCGCATCCGGCATCAAGGAAGGCTTGCTGCGTATTGCCGTAGGCTTGGAGAGTCCGCGTGATCTTGAGGCGGATATTGCCCGTGGCCTAAAGGCCTGAACAGTTCATGAACCGGATAGATCAATCCGGCGAATGCTGCCCTCGTTGCTGACTTCAAGCGCATCGCCACGATGAGTATCCCAGTCAGAAAGCACCCAGCGTTCAGCGACGCCACCAGCCAGCGCTATGTGCTCGCAGCCTGGGCGATGCGTGTGGCCATGAATCAGCCGACGGCAGCCAGAAGCGATGAGCGACTGGCGAACCGCCTCGGCGTTGACATCCATGATGGTCTGAGATTTTTCTTTGGTTGCGGCCCTGCTTTTTTGGCGCAATGCGGCCGCCTCCGCGCGGCGCTCGGCCAAGGGGCGGGCGAGAAAATCACTTTGCC
>JAYTIQ010000063.1:0-1685 GCA_043731705.1 Rugosibacter sp. | reverse complement strand
GCGTGCGAGGGCAAGGCCCTTTGGCAGAAACCCTCACTCGATTGGATTTTCCGCTACCGCTGGGGGAGGATGTCGGCACGGTACTGGACGCCACTGTGGGTGACATTGACGCAGCCTGGCATCTGGCGCGAGTGGATTTCGCCGGTGGCAGCCTATGGACGCCTGACCCCGCATTGCCTATCGGCTGCGCCGTGCGCGTGCGTGTGCTGGCACGCGATGTGAGTCTGGTCGCTATGCCACCCGAGCAAAGCAGCATTCAAAATGTATTGCGCGGACAGGTGGATGCCATTGCCGATGATGCGCACCCGGGGCTATTGCTGGTGCGTATTCAGGCAGGCCCCAGCCAGTTGCTGGCGCGCGTCACTCGCCGCGCGGCTACAGCGCTGCACATAACCATCGGGCAAACCCTCTGGGTGCAGGTGAAAACCGTTGCACTGATGGCCTAGCACGTTGGCATGTGTTATTCATGAGCTAAAACACAATACGCATTACTCATCGCTGTCTCATATCGCCGTCTCATCAGCGCCGACTTCTTGGTGCGCATGCGAGGCCATGTCTGGCATCGGAATACGCAACTGCGCAAAAGCCCCAACTTTAGGTGTGCTGCCGAACTGTTTGACTTTGATGCCTACGGTATGCTTAGAAAGGTGAAGCGTCGCCGTTAATCATTCAAGGAGAATGACATGCCCTTAGCTGCCGCGGTACTGAATGCCAAAGACCTCAAGCAGACGGACGCTTACTGGCGCGCCGCCAATTATCTCTCAGTGGGGCAGATTTATCTGCTGGACAACCCATTGCTGAAAAAGCCGCTGCAACTGGCACACATCAAGCCGCGCCTGCTTGGCCACTGGGGCACCACGCCGGGGCTGAACTTCATCTATGTGCACATGAATCGGGTAATCAAGCAGCAAGAGCTCAGCATGATTTTTATTGCGGGCCCTGGCCACGGCGGCCCGGCGGTGGTGGCGAACACCTATCTCGAAGGCAGCTACAGCGAGCTGTATTCCGATATCTCGCAGGACGAAGAGGGCATGCGGCGGCTGTTTCGCCAGTTTTCCTTTCCGGGTGGCATTCCCAGTCATGCCGCACCGGAAACACCGGGGTCTATCCACGAAGGGGGAGAGTTGGGTTACGCCTTGTTCCACGCGTATGGCGCGGTGTTTGATAATCCAGAGCTGATCGCCTGCTGTGTCGTGGGCGACGGCGAAGCGGAGACGGGCCCCTTGGCCACGTCCTGGCATTCCAACAAGTTTCTGAATCCGCGCACGGACGGCGCGGTGTTGCCGATCTTGCACCTCAATGGCTACAAGATCGCCAATCCGGCCATACTCGCTCGCATCAGCCACACCGAACTGGAAAGTTTGCTGGTGGGCTATGGCTACAAGCCTCATTTCGTGGAAGGCGACGAACCCGAAGCCATGCATCGGTTGATGGCGGCCACAGTCGATACGGTGATTGCCGAAATACGCGAAATCCAGCGCAAGGCGCGCAATGGTAGTGATAACAGTCGCCCGCGCTGGCCCATGATCGTGTTGCGCTCGCCCAAGGGGTGGACGGGGCCGAAGGAAGTCGATGGCAAGAAAACCGAAGGCTATTGGCGCTCGCACCAGGTGCCCTTCAGCGACATGGATAAGCCGGAGCACGTGAGGCTGCTGGAAGAATGGATGCGCTCTTACCGGCCGGAG
>JAYTIQ010000062.1:0-6937 GCA_043731705.1 Rugosibacter sp. | reverse complement strand
TGCTGAATGAGTCACTCGATAAACCCATGGTGAACCGGGCACTTAATGGGGCTTATCCCCCCGGATCAACTTTTAAGCCTTTCATGGCGTTGGCTGCACTTACTTATGGCAAGCGTACGCCACACCAAACCATTTTCGACCCGGGTTATTACACGTTTGGCAACCATACATTTCGGGATGATAAAAAGGGTGGTCACGGTACGGTGGATATGTATAAATCCATCGTTGAATCCTGCGACACCTATTACTACATGCTGGCCAACGACTTGGGTATCGATAACATTGCGCGGTTTATGGCTGAATTCGGATTCGGAAATTTCACTGGTATTGATATCGAAGGAGAATCAAAAGGCATTTTGCCCTCGACCGATTGGAAGAGAAAACGTTTCAAAAGTCCTGCACAACAGAAATGGTATGCCGGTGAAACCATCTCTATCGGCATCGGCCAAGGCTATAACGCTTACACACCCATCCAGCTTGCGCAAGCGGTGGCGACATTGGCCAACAATGGCATTATGTTTCGTCCGCATTTGGTCAAATTTATTACTGACAGTCGCACGGGTGCGCGTAAGTTGATCGAACCGCAGCCATTGAAGAAAATCGATTTGAACCCTGAGCATATTGAAGTGATCAAGCAGGCAATGATCGGCGTCAATAAGGAGGGCACCGGCGCACGCGCGTTTGCAGGTGCGGAATATGTGTCTGCAGGCAAGACTGGCACGGCTCAGGTTTTTTCGCTCAAAGGTGCAGACTACAAACGTCATGTCATCAAGCAGGAGCTGCGCGATCATGCCTTGTTCATCGCTTTTGCGCCGGCAGATGCGCCAAAAATTGCGCTGGCGGTGCTGGTCGAGAATGGCGGTTTTGGCGCCCAGGCTGCTGCACCTATTGCACGGCAGATATTTGATTACTACCTTCTAGGCAAGCGGCCAAAAGCGCCTGCGGCAGTTGATGAAGCTGCAATCGAAAGAGACGACGAATGAAGCAAGCGTTCCCCCTTGTCGTGCGGGCTTGGTGGCAACGATTGATTGCCCCGCTGGATTTGCCGCTGCTGGGCATCTGCGCATTGCTTTTGTTGCTCGCCGTAGGCGTTATGGGGAGCGCCTCGCCAGAACGCATCGGCTCGCAATTGACAAATATGGCGCTGGCATTGGTTGTCATGCGGGTAGTGGCTGGACTATCGCCCCAGCGATTAGCCAGTGTGGCTGTGCCGGTTTATCTAGTGGGCATTGGTTTGCTGATCGGTGTGGCCTTGTTTGGTGACATCTCCAAAGGTGCCCGGCGTTGGCTGAATTTAGGATTCATGCGCGTGCAGCCGTCCGAAATCATGAAAATCGCCATGCCTTTGTTACTGGCCTGGTTTTTTCATCAGCGCACAACGCGCCTGCGGTTGCTTGATTTTTTTATTGCGGCTCTGCTGCTGCTAGTGCCTGTGGGTTTGATCATGCGGCAGCCGGATTTGGGCACGGCCTTGTTGGTTTTGGCGGCCGGATTTTATGTGATCTTCTTTGCCGGCCTGTCATGGAAAATCCTTGCGGGCATGGCGCTTACCGCGTTGGCCGCAGCACCTGTGGCCTGGAGCTTTTTACATGACTATCAACGCAACCGCATCTTGACGCTGCTTGATCCGGAAAAAGATCCGCTCGGCAAGGGCTTCCATATTATTCAATCCACTATCGCCATCGGCTCTGGGGGCATATTCGGCAAGGGTTGGCGAGAGGGAACGCAAGCACAGCTTGAATTCATACCCGAGCACCATACTGATTTTATCTTTGCTGTTTTTGCCGAAGAATTTGGCCTCATGGGTAATGTGGTGCTCCTGACTCTGTATGGCATGTTAATTGGTCGCGGATTCGTGATCGCGGCGCAAGCCACATCACTTTTCGGCCGCCTGTTGGCTGGGTCGATCACGATGATTTTTTTCACTTATGCTTTTGTTAATATCGGCATGGTATCCGGCCTTTTGCCGGTGGTTGGTGTGCCGCTGCCGCTAGTGAGTTACGGCGGCACTTCGTTGGTGACACTATTTATTGGTATTGGTATTTTGATGTCGATCCATAAAAGCCGCATGCTGGTTCAAAAATGAAACGAATATTTTTTCTCGCGCTGTGGCCATTGTTTCTCGTCGCGTGTGGTTCCCAACCACCTGGGCCTGTGATTGATCACAGCGCAAACAAAGTTCCCGCCGTCCGCAAAGCAGACTTTCCAAAAGCGGACTCAAGGCTTCGCGGCGTATCGCCAGCGCCGACTTTTAGAGCCAGCACCCAAGAAGAGCTGCCTGGCGATGGATCCAAGAGGCCAGGCGGCTATTACAAAGATGACGGCCCGGGCGATAATCCGCCCGAAAATATTGATGCCATACCTGATGCCGTGCCGCGTGATGAACCCCTGCACCGCTTTGCCAATAACAAATATTCTGTATTCGGCAAAGACTATGTGCCGCTTGATGGACGTACTCCCTATAAAGAAACAGGAATAGCGAGTTGGTATGGCCGTAAATTTCACGGCCAGAAAACTTCTAGCGGCGAGCTTTACGATATGTATGGCATGACAGCTGCGCATCCCACGCTGCCGATTCCTTCCTATGTTCGAGTGACAAATCCACGCAATGGAAAATCAGTGGTTTTGCGCGTCAATGATCGTGGCCCGTTCCACACGGACCGCGTGATTGATCTTTCCTGGGTCGCAGCATACAAGCTGGGTTACCTTAAACAAGGCAGTACGCAGGTTGAAGTGGAAAGCATTTTGTCGGGCAGCCAGACAAGTGTGCAATCGATCATTGCCGGTGGATCGCCAAACGTCGCATCCACGTCGTTGCCCGAAGTGAGCCGACTGCAAGGACATTTCATTCAAGTGGGTGCCTTTGGCAATCGTGATAACGCTGAAGCACTACGGGCTAGATTGGCAAGAGAATTGGGCGCGCTAGGGGATAAACTAGTAATAGACAGTGCCAGGGGTTCTTTTCGTGTGAAGTTAGGACCGTGGGCGAATTCTGCTGCCGCAGAACAAGCAAGAAATCAAGTGCGCGAAAGTTTTGGTTTGACCGCGATTGTTGTACAGCGGTAACGCAAGAAAAATCCATTAGCATATAAAAATATTGCTTTGCAGAAAACTGAAAAGCCTGATATTTTTTCGTGAGTTTGTAAAAAACCGAGCGCAAGGCCTTGTCTTAAGACGCTTGATCGTGTTAACCTGCAATCGGTCTTCTACAAGTGTGTCGAGCAAGCTGTGTCGTAGCGGCAATAGCTAGAAGAGTTTTTATTAGTGTTTTTGCGTTGTACTACGAGCAGCGCCAAAAAAGCTATGAGGATGTAAAAAATATAAGCTAAGGGGAGTAGTTTGTCGTTTCTTGACTCTGATCTGAGAGCTGCTTATTCAGTGTTCGCTTACCATCCGAATTAGTGTGGCCGCGATTAAATTTTTTCGTGAGCTGCCTGAGTCGATTTTTTATCTGAATCATTTATCAACCAAACAAACCGTCTATGAAAATCAAAACCTCTACGATTAGCCTGGCATGTGCTGCATTGCTTACAGGCTTGAGTGGCTGCAGCAGCAAAGCGGATCTCACCGCAGTGCAAGCCGAACGCGCCAAACCTATACAGCGCAGCGATATCATGCAGGCCATTGCAACGCAGGGCACCCACGTTGTCGTGGGGACGCAAAGTGGCGCGGTCATTACTTCTGCTGATTCAGGTAAAACCTGGGTGCGGCACGCACTCGACAAACCTTTTCTGGCTTCTATTATTGATATGACGGCCTGCCCCGATGGCAGCTTTCTCGGTCTTGATTTTTATGGTCGCGTCTGGAGCAGTGATGTTGGCGGTAACCAATGGGTTGCGCACAAACTCGAAGCTCCGCAAACGGGCTTAACCATTTCCTGCGATAAGTCCGGCGCGTGGTGGGTTGCTGGCACTTATGCCACGATTGCCAAAAGCAGCGACCAGGGGAAAACATGGCGTGTGATTGATAACAAGCAAGATGCACAGATTACTACTTTGCGCTGGGTTAATGAAAAACGCGCGATTGCCATGGGTGAGTTTGGTCTGGTGTTGAGAACAGACGACGGGGGTGAAACCTGGCAGAAGCTAACTCCCGTTTCCGCAGATTTTTATCCCTACGATATCTTGTTCGTTGACGAAAACACTGCCTGGGTTTCAGGTGTTGCGGGTCAGATGCAGCTAACCAAGGATGGCGGTAAGACCTGGGAGATCAAGGAAAGCAAAGCAGGTGCCCCGCTGTATCGACTGTTCCTCCATAAAGGCACGCCCTATGGAGTTGGCGCTCGCGGTACGGTAGCGCGGCTGGAAGGTGAAGTTTGGCAGCCAGTCACCTACCCCGATGCGATTCCTGTGTTCCTGGGTAGCGGTGCATCACTTGAAGGAAGTGACAATCTGCTGATTGGCGGTCCGGCTGGATTGCTGCGTCCTGTGCCAGTGAAGTAATCATCACTAATTAATTAACAAAGTAATTAACCGGAGTCACCAAAGATTATGGTTACACGAGCGTTCGTAGGTTTCCGCGACAAAATGACCCATTTCCTTCATCGCGGCGAGGATTGGTTGTTTGCCAATCCGAAAATTGTTCTTGCAATCGTCGGCATTATTACGGCAGCGTTTGCCTGGCAAGTGCCGAAATTGCAGATTTTCAGTGATTTTAATGATCTGCTGCCACAAAAGCATCCCTACATCCAAGTGTACAACCGGATGAAAGAGAACTTCGGTGGTGCTAATTCCGTCATTATGGCCATTGAAGTTGAAAAGGGCACGATCTTCAATGAACAAACGCTGGCCTTGATTCACAAGGCGACCCAAGGCGTTGATAACCTGCCTAGCGTTAACCACAACTTGGTGAGTTCACTTGCTCATCGCACGGTACGTAAAGTGTCACTCTCCCCTGAGGGTGGGTTCGTTTCCGAACTCTATTATGATAGCCAAGAGCCAAAATACACACCAGAACGCCTGGCTAAATTACAAGCAGATATTCTGGCTGATCCGGCGGTGTATGGCCTTTTAGTCTCGCCGGACCTCAAAGCTGCACTAATCCGCGGCCAGCTTAACGAAGGCACCGTTGATTATCCCAAGTTTTTCAAAGAGCTAAAAACACTGCGTGATTCTTTGGCAAGCCCTGGGCATAAAGTTTATGTCACGGGTAACCCGGTACTTACAGCCTGGGTGTACACCTACTTGCCAGAGATGGTTTCAATTCTTGCCTGGACTGCAGTTTTGCTCGCCACGCTGTTGATCCTTTATTATCGCCGACTGTATGGGATTGCTCTGCCGATATTGGGTATTGCGCTTTCTACACTGTGGGGTTTGGGTTTCATGGCGGCAATGGGCATCAATCTTGAGCCGTTGAGTTTGCCGATTCCCTTCTTGATTGCAGCACGAGCCATGTCGCACGGCACACAGCTCGTTTCGCGTTACTACGAAGAGCTTGATGTACATAAAAACGCAGCCCTTTCCGCGCGTAAAACGCTGGAAGCGTTGTTCCGCCCTGGTTCATTGGCGATTATTGTGGACGCCATCGGGATTACTGTACTGATGCTTGGTACTGCACCGTTTAACACCAAGTTGGGTGCTGCGGCTGGTTTCTGGGGTTTCTCGGTTATTTTCACCGTGCATTTCATGATCCCGCTGGCATTGAGCGTATTGCCGCAACCCAAGAAAACCATGAATGGTAATGTGGCTATCCGCAAGGCGCTGGGTACATTCATGCAGTACACCGGCGGCACCACTACTGGCGCAAGAGTGATTCTGCTGATTACCTTCCTGGGTATGGCGGCCTCTTATGCCTTTATCAGTCGAGTGCAGATTGGTGAATCGGAGCCCGGCTCACCACTCTTGGCGCGTGATCACGACTTCAATTTGTCGACCAAGGCAATTAACGAGCGCTTTCCTGGTTCGGAAGAGCTCAACATCATCATCCGTACAGATGAAGTTGGCGGCATTAAAAAGCCAGCCGTCATGGCGGCGGTTGAGCGCTTTCAAGCGCACATGATGAGTGATCCAGCGGTAGGCGGTACCAGGGCGTTGCCCATAGTGGTACGCGTTTTTAACCGGCTGACGCACAGTGATGATCCACGCTGGATGCAAACTCCATCGACAGGCGCAGAAAGTGGCGGCCTCATGTTTGCCTTCATGGCCTCCAGTCCGATTCCAGGTGCGCTAAAAGAGTTCATCACGCCGGAAGATACCGAAGCTAATCTGGTCTTTTATTACAAGGATCATAAAGCCACCACGATTACCCGTGCTACGGCCATGGCGCTCGAAGGCAAAAAGATGATCGAAGCCGAAGTACCAGGTGTGCATGTCGAGCTTGCTGGTGGCATCATCGGGGTGAACGCAGCCGGTAATCAGGCACTGCACCGTGATCACATGATTATCATCCCCACCGTGCTGCTGTTATCTTTCTTGCTGGTGGCTGTGTATTACCAGTCACTGCATGCTGGCTGGCTGATGATCTTCCCCATGCTGTTTGCTACCGCCATGACTTACGCCTATATGGGCTGGAAGAATATTGGTATCAACGTGAATACGGTGCCGGTGATCACCGTAGGCGTTGGAGTCGGTATCGACTATGCGGTGTACTTCATGGATCGTATTCGTGAAGAATTCGCCCATTCACGCGACATTCATAAAGCGGTGATCAACGCTGTGGCTACTACCGGTTATGCGGTGAGCTTTACGGCCGCTACGCTGATTGCCGGCGTGATTCTGTGGATTTTCATGTCGCATCTGCGTTTTCAGTCAGATACTGCTATGCTGCTTTCATTCATGCTGGTTGTGAATGCGTTAGCGGCCATGTTTATTGTTCCGGCCTGGTGTGTTGTATTTAAACCTCATTTTGTAACGAATACGGAAGTGGATGCTGACGGTGTGATTCAAGAAAAAGTTTAAAAATAGAAAATGCTACCGACATCAATAGTGAAGATATTGAT
>JAYTIQ010000061.1:0-2165 GCA_043731705.1 Rugosibacter sp. | reverse complement strand
GACTTGCCGCCTTGGATGCCTTGCTACCAAGCTTAACGCGCAGAATTTCTTCTGCTTTATCCATCTCGCCAGCGGCTTCTGTTAGCGCTTTTTTGCACTCCATCATCGGTGCATCGGTCTTTTCGCGCAATTCCTTGACCATACCTGCGGTGATTTCCGCCATTGCTTGACTCCAGATTCAGAAACATTACACAAAAAATTGGCATCAAAAAACGGGGAGCGACTAAATTCTAAATGCCCTCCCCGCCCTTAGCCACGCTTGCAAATTAAGTGGCAGACGCACCCTCATCATCAACTTCAATAAACTCTTCGTCTCCCGCCAACTCTTGGACAAGATCGCCCATGGCTTGATTTTTACCTTCCAGAATAGCGTCAGCAATACCCCGTGCATACAAACGAATAGCGCGCGTAGAGTCATCATTGCCCGGAATAACGTAAGTCACGCCTTCAGGCGAGTGATTGGTATCCACCACACCAATCAATGGAATACCGAGCTTGCTGGCTTCGGTGATGGCAATTTTGTGATAACCCACATCGATGACAAAAATCGCATCGGGCAAACCGGCCATGTTTTTAATACCGCCGATGGACTTCCTGAGCTTGTCCATCTCGCGCTGCAAAGTAAGGCCTTCTTTTTTAGACAGCTTGGCCAAGCCGCCGTCTGTTTCCAGCTGCTCTAACTCATGTAAGCGCTTGACAGACAACTTCAGGGTTTTGAAGTTGGTCATCATGCCGCCGAGCCAGCGATCGTCGACATAAGGCATACCGCAACGAGTCGCTTCTTCAGCAATAATCTCGCGCGCCTGACGTTTGGTGCTGACGAAAAGCACGGTGCCTTTTTTGGCGGCCAGCTTGCGTACGAACGCAATTGCTTCGTTGTATTTAACGAAGGTTTTTTCAAGGTTAACAATATGGATTTTGTTGCGATGGCCAAAAATATAGGGGGCCATCTTGGGATTCCAGAAACGTGTTTGGTGGCCGAAGTGAACGCCGGCCTCCAACATTTGGCGCATAGTAGTGCTCATCGAGTATCTCCGATTGGGTTGAACCGCCGCCCGGCCGTGCTGCTCTGCAAGAGATTTACTCTTGCAAACGCCACCCTATCGGTGCCAGGCGTGTGGATTTCCGTCCAAGAACATCCCGGACAGGGTCACCATTCTAGCCGCCCTACCCCATGAGATGCAAGTGCGTCCGTTGGCAACGACTTCACCACCTCATTGCATTCACGGCCGGAAAGTCGGCGCTTGTAATACGGCGCGTTGCGTGCGGAGTTAGGCCTTGAACGGTTAAAATGATTCTCTTTATCACCTCCCGCTGATTTCTCATGTCCATTTCCATTAAAACCCCTGACGACATTGTCCAAATGCGCGAGGTTTGCCGTCTTGCCGCTGAGGTGCTGGATTACATTGACCCCTTCGTTAAGCCCGGCGTCACCACAGCCGAGCTGGACCGACTGTGCCATGACTACACCGTGAATGTACAAAATTGCATTCCCGCACCGCTCAACTACGCCCCGCCAGGGCATACGCCTTTTCCAAAATCTATCTGTGCTTCGATCAATCATCAGGTGTGTCACGGTGTGCCAAATGATCGGCCCTTGAAAAATGGGGACATCGTCAATCTGGATATCACGAACATAAAAAATGGTTGGCACGGAGACACCAGCCGTACATTTATTGTGGGTGACGCATCGATTCTTGCCAAGCGACTAGTCAAAGTGACCTTTGAGTGCATGTGGATCGGGATTGCCCAAGTCAAGCCCGGGGTGCGGCTGGGTGCTATTGGCGCAGCTATTCAAAAATACGCGGAAGCCGCTGGCTTTTCAGTGGTACGCGAATTTTGCGGGCACGGTACAGGGCGCAAATTTCATGAAGAACCCCAAGTGCTGCACTACGGCAGCGCCAACAGCGGGCCGATCATGGAACCGGGCATGGTCTTTACCATCGAGCCCATGATCAATGCTGGCAAAGCGGCTATTTCAGAACTTCCCGATGGCTGGTCAATTGTGACCAAAGACCGCAGCCTTTCTGCTCAATTCGAGCATACCCTGACAGTCACTGAAACAGGCGTCGAGGTATTAACTCTTTCTGCTGGCACACCACCCTGCCCTGCACACATCAAAATTCAGGCCTGACATGGCAGATATGCGCACACTTGCCGTGGCG
>JAYTIQ010000060.1:0-10784 GCA_043731705.1 Rugosibacter sp. | reverse complement strand
CTACGTGTTGGCCTGGTACCTTGGACTACCCTAGGGCTGGGACATCTGGATGCCTGGGGGCATCTGTTTCGTTACAGCGTGTCACCCGCCTTTTCAAATAGTGGCACTGGCCTGGGCGCCAAATTCACGCTCGCTAGCACAGGCGATATTCTTATTCAAACGCGCGACGCCGGCGGCGCTTTGCAAACGCTCGCCAGCAATGTTCCCGCAACTGTTGTCTCGCATGGAAAAAATGGCGCTTGGGCTTACACAGAAACCGGTATTCAAATGGCGGACTCAGCCAATCTCAACACCGACGAAGACACCAATGCCGCCGCAGCGGGCACCAATTTCGTCAGCCGTACACCAACGGCACCGGGCGCTGCGGCACCGGGCGAATTCGACGACAGTGTCGTCTGGGTATCAGCCAATACCTTGTTTAACCGTATGGTCAGCGCAGGTAAATTGCCCTGACCGCTAAAAGTCGGCGCTGGTGATACGGCACTGCCAATGAAAATTACGACCTCACCCACGACCTGCCGCTAGAATTCGTGCCTTAAGCCTTAATATTCATTCGTCCATTCTCTTTCGGAAATCACCATGTCACGCGATTTCAAAATTGCTCCCAGCATACTTTCTGCCAACTTTGCCAAGCTTGGTGAAGAAGTCTCCAACATCATTGCATCGGGTGCCGACTGGATACACTTTGATGTGATGGACAACCATTACGTGCCCAACCTCACCATCGGCCCCCTAGTGTGCGAGGCGATTCGCCCAGTCACGGATGCCGTGATCGACGTGCATCTGATGGTCAAGCCGGTTGATCGCCTGATTCCTGATTTTGCCAAAGCCGGGGCGAACGTGATCACCTTTCACCCCGAAGCGTCCGACCACATTGACCGCACGCTCGCGCTCATCCGTGATTGCGGCTGCCAGGCCGGGCTGGTGTTCAACCCTGGCACACCTTTGCAGTACATGGATTACGTCATGGACAAGCTGGATATCGTGCTCTTGATGAGCGTGAATCCCGGCTTTGGCGGGCAGGCTTTTTTGCCCATCACGCTGGACAAATTACGTGGCGTGCGCTGCCGTCTGGATATGTACAAGAAAAAAACCGGCCGCGACATTTTGCTGGAAGTGGATGGTGGCGTGAAAGTCGATAACATCGCCGACATCGCCCGCGCGGGAGCGGATACTTTCGTCGCAGGCTCGGCCGTATTTGGTGCGGGCAAGGACACCGACCCGCACTATTACGATAGCGTCATCAGTGCCCTGCGCGCGCAACTGGCGACGGTGTAAATGTCCGCACCGATACGGTCGCTCACCATCGACCTCGATGGCACGCTGCTCAACACCCTGCCCGATTTAACCGCAGCAGCCAATGGCATGCTGCGCGAACTGGGGCTGCCTCTCCATGCGGAAGCCACCGTCGCCAGCTTCATCGGCCGCGGGGTGACAGATTTAGTCACGCGCTGCCTGCCTGCTGAACAATCCACCGACGCCACTTTTCTAGCCAACGCGCTGCCCATTTTTCGCCGCCATTACATGGCAGAAAATGGCCGCCGCACCGTGCTCTACCCCGGCGTCATGGAAGGCTTGAATGCCTGGAAAAACGCGGGCATCCCCATGGCGATCGTCACCAACAAAGCTGCAGCTTTTACCGAGCCTTTGCTCGCCGCCACAGGCTTGACGGATTTTTTCGGTCTCGTTTTATCAGGTGACAGCCTGCCAGAAAAAAAGCCGCACCCGCTGCCGTTGTTGCATGCCTGCCAGCATTTTGGCGTGGCACCTAAAGACAATTTGCATATCGGAGATTCCCAACATGATGCAGAGGCCGCACGTGCTGCCGGTTGCCGCGTGTGGCTTGTGCCTTATGGATACAACCCCGCAAACCCCGTGCAGCCGCTGGATTGCGATGCTATAGTCGCCACGCTGGCCGAAGCCGCACAGCGCATGCTCAGTACATGCTCAACAGCACTTTTAAGGACACATTAACTCGCTAAGCCGCCGTCTCACCAGCGCCGACTTTCTTCATTCACACTAACGCATTACAAAACAGCGCACAGCACATGATCGCTTATTTATCGGAGCATCCATGAAGCCCATCGACCCGAGCGAATTCAGTCGCCTCGCCGCCCAAGGCTATAACCGCATTCCACTCACGCTGGAAACGTTCGCCGATCTCGATACGCCGTTATCGCTGTATCTCAAGCTGGCCAATCAGCGCAACAGTTTCCTGCTCGAATCGGTCGTCGGCGGCGAACGCTTCGGCCGTTATTCCTTCATCGGCCTGCCCGCGCGCACGCTGCTGCGCGCCAATGCCTGGCGCACTGAAGTTGTCACCGACGGCCAAGTGGTCGAGACTTCAGAAGGCAATCCGCTCGATTTCATCGCCGAATATCAAACCCGCTTCAAAGTCTTCATTCCCGCAAACTTCCCGCGTTTCTGCGGTGGCCTGGCCGGTTATTTTGGTTACGATGCCGTGCGCTACATGGAACACAAGCTGGCAAAGTTCGACAAGCCAGACGAAATCGGCATGCCCGACGTATTACTGCTGCAAACCGAAGAGATCGCGGTGATTGACAATCTGGCGGGCAAAATCTACCTGATTGTTTACGCAGATGCTTCCGCGCCAAATGCCTACGCCGCCGCGCATCAGCGCCTCGACACGCTAGCAAAACAACTGCGTGCGCCGGTAGCTATCCCGGCCAGCGCACCGGTTGCCGCAACAGCAGTCATGCGCGACTTTGCCAAGCCGGATTATCTGGCCGCCGTGCAAAAAGCCAAGGACTACATCGCGGCCGGCGACATGATGCAAGTGCAAATCGGCCAGCGCCTGAAAATGCCCTTCACCTGCCCGCCACTGACGCTTTACCGCGCACTGCGCTCGATCAATCCTTCGCCCTACATGTACTTTTACGACTTTGGCGACTTTCATGTCGTTGGTGCATCGCCAGAAATTCTCGTGCGCCAGGAAAGCACGCTCGATGCCGCTGGGGTGGTCAATAAACGCATCACCATTCGTCCGCTGGCCGGCACACGGCCGCGCGGCGCAACGCCGGAAGCCGACCAGGCGCATGCCGAAGAACTGCTCGCCGACCCCAAAGAGCGCGCCGAACACGTCATGCTGATTGATCTGGCGCGCAACGACATCGGCCGCATTGCAGAAATCGGCTCCGTGCATGTCACTGATCAAATGGTCATCGAGCGCTACTCGCATGTCATGCATATCGTCTCGAACGTCGAAGGCACGCTCTTGCCCGGCATGGATAATCTCGACGTGCTCAAAGCCACGTTCCCCGCCGGAACACTCACCGGCGCGCCAAAAATCCACGCCATGGAAATCATTGATGAACTGGAACCCATCAAGCGCGGGCTGTACGGCGGTGCGTGTGGCTACTTAAGTTTTTCCGGCGAAATGGACATGGCTATTGCCATCCGCACCGGCATCGTCAAAAACGGCATGCTATATGTGCAAGCCGCCGCCGGTATCGTCGCGGATTCCATCCCCGAGAGCGAATGGCAAGAAACCGAAAACAAGGCCCGCGCGCTCATTCGAGCGGCGGAACTGGCGCAAGCGGGGCTGGATCACACCCCGCCTGCGTAGTTTTTTCAAAAGCTCAGCAACAGCCCCGGCTCTTCAATAATCTCGATCACTGCTTCCATGAACTGGGCGGCATACACGCCATCAATCAGCCGGTGATCGTAGGACGTCACCATGTCCAGGCTTTGCTGCGCCACCACCGCGCCATTCACTACGACAGCTTGCGGCTTGATGCGCGTCATGGCAATGATCGCTGCTTCGGGGTGGTTGATGATAGGCCGCCCGACCAGATCGTGCTTGCCGTGGCTGCCAACGTTGCTTAACGTGATCGTGCCGCCTTTAAGGTCCGCCAGCGAAATTTTTCGCTCACGCGCCAGCGCGGCCAAGCGGTCAATCTCAAGAGAGATTTCCTTCAGACTGCGTTGATCGGCATGCTTGATCACCGGCACCAGCAAGCCTTCATCGGTATGCGTGGCAAAGCCGATGTTGATGTCGCCATGCTCGACAATTTCGTTGCTCGTATCGTCAATGCTGGCGTTGAAATACGGATATTTCTTAAGCGCGGGAATCATCGCCTTGATGACCATCGCGGTAAATGAAATGCGGCAGCCAAGGTGTTCTTGCAAGCGCAAGCGCAGCGCCACGAAGGCCTCGGCATTGCAGCGAAAGCCAGACGTAGCATGCGGTATCACGCTCACCGAGCGCACCATGGTTTCGGCAATCGCACGGCGCAACCCCTTAATCGGCGTGCGCCGCTGCTGACCCGCAAGCGGAATCGCCAGCGGGCGAACCTCCAGCCTGACGCTGGATGTATCCGGTGCTTTAACAACGCTCAAATGCCGATCAATATCTTCGTGCAGGATGCGCCCTTTCGGCCCGCTACCGACGACCATCTCCAGCGCGACACCCTGCTGCCGCGCGTAACTGCGCGTGCTGGGTGTGGCGTGCACGGGCTGCGCAACGCTTGTCGGCAATGCAGTTTGAAAAGTCGGCGCTGGTGGGACGGCGATAAATGCATCGGTTCGATGCTCAGCAGGCATTGTGGATTTTTCTGTGCTCACTGGCGCCGCTTGATTGTCTGCCGTGGCGAACACTGCAATCACGCTACCCACTTTAACCGTCGTGCCCTCAGTCACCTGCAAGCTGTGCACCGTGCCATTGCAAGGCACGGGGATTTCAACCACCGCCTTATCCGTTTCGATCTCACACAGCAGATCATCTTCGCGCACCACATCGCCCGGCTTGACATGCCATTTGAGCAAATCGGATTCAGTAATACCTTCGCCCACATCGGGCAAGCAAAATTCATAAGTCATAATCAATCTCCGCTTAAAACTGATAATTCAGCACAGCTTCAATCCCCGACTTAATGCGACCGGGGCTGGGCAAGTAAGCATCTTCTATCTGGTTTTCGGGAAAGAACACATCGAACGCCGTCACGCGTTTGACTGGCGCTTTCAAATATTCCAGCGCATATTCGTTAATCAGCGCCGAAATTTCCGCGCCCGGCCCGGCGGTGCGCCGCGCTTCATGCACAATCACACAGCGGCCGGTCTTTTTCACTGACGCCAGAACAGGTGCCACATCCAGCGGCGCCAGGCTGCACATGTCAATAATTTCGATGCTCGCATTCGTTGCCGCAGCAACTTCTGCCGCTGCCGCAATCGAATAGTGCAGCATGTTGCCCCAGGCAATCAATGTCAGGTCACTGCCCTCTTGCACCACGCGGCATTTGTCCAGCGGCAAGGTGTAATCCGCTACCGGCACTGGCTCGCGAAACGAACGGTACATCTTGGTATGCTCTAAAAAGACCACCGGATCATCGCTGCGTATCGCCGCTGCCAGCAAGCCTTTGGCCTGCGCCGGTGTGCTCGGACACACCACGCGCACACCCGGCGTGTGCATCAAATACGCCTCGGTTGAGTCAGAATGAAACGGCAAGGGCTTGATACCGCCGCCGAAAGTCGCGCGTATTGTCAACGGCACCTTCATCGCGCCGCCGGTTTTCTGGTGCAAGTTCGCCAGGTTGTAAATAAATTGGCCCCAGGCGTTGTACATGAAAGCCAAAAACTGCATCTCGATCACCGGCCGCTCGCCGCGCATGGCCATGCCCACGGCAACACCCAGCAGCCCGTTTTCAGATAGCGGCGTATCTATCACGCGCTCGGGGCCGAACTCGTCAAACAAGCCTTCGGTAGCGCGAAACACACCGCCAATCGGGCCGATGTCGTACCCCATCACGCGCACGCTCGGGTCGCGCTGCATTTCCTGGCGCAGCGTATGCGTTACCGCCGTCACCAGATTCATGTCTTCCGTTACTGGCAGTTCATTGATGCGCGTCATTGCACGCCCTCCCCGGTCATATCGAGAAACGGATTGCCACCGGCCAGCTCGCACGCCAGCTCGTCGCGCTGATGCTTCACGCTCCAGCCGGACTCGCCCTGCAAATGATGCAGGAACATGTCATCCGGTGAAGTCGGCGGCACGGCACGACCCCGGTCGATCTCCTCGCGTAGGCGTTTTTCTGCGCGTTCTTCGGTCGCCGTTTTTGTGGCCTGATCCAGCACACCCTCGTTGAATAAATATTTTTCAAAGCGCTCCACTGGATCCAGCGTCTTCCAATATTCCGCTTCGTCTTCGGTGCGATAAACCGCTGAAGAATCCGCGCTATTATGGTCCAGGATGCGATAGGTCACCGCCTCGATCAAGGTGGCTCCGCCACCCGCACGCGCGCGGTCCACCGCTTTTTTAACCGTCGCATACACGGCAAAAATATCATTGCCATCCACCCGCTCATGCGGCAGGCCATGCGCCACGGCTTTTTGCGCAAAGGTGGCCGCTGCCGTCTGGCGCGAAGCAGGCACGGAAATGCTCCACTGGTTGTTTTGCACAATAATCACGCAAGGGGGTTCGAGCACGCCCGCAAAGTTCAAGCCATCGTGAAAATCACCCTCGCTGGTGCTGCCCTCGCCCACAAACGCCAGGCTCACATGCTTTCTGCCATTGAGTTTATCGGCCAGCGCACAACCCACCGCTAGCGGAATGTAAGCCCCCAGAAAAATCGGATAAGGCATCATGTTCACCGAGGGCGGCAATTCGGGTGGCAGCGGCAAATGCTCGCGGATATGCTCCGGCGTATTGCCCATCAGCCCGGCCATGATACGATCCACCGGCGCGTTCCAGTACAGCACGGCGCTCAACTGGCGATACGCGGGGAACAACCAGTCGCCCACCTGCAAAGCCGCCGCCGCGCCCAGGCCGCACACCTCTTCGCCACGCGAGCTGGCCGCCACGCTCAACACCCCGCGCCGCTGCAAGCGCAACACCATCGCCTCGAACGTGCGCGTCTCAACCAGCACCTCATACCAGCGCAGCAACTCTTCGCGCGAAACTTTGGGTACTTGTTTCTTAGCTCCGCTCTTCACGCTGCCATCCGGATTCAGAATCCGGAAGTAATCCTCACTTGGCCGAACTTCAGCCCATTTTTTTTCACCCATGAGACCTCCTCAGCATTATTTTTTATATGCAATCTGCTGGAACAATAACGTCAAACAATCACATTAGGTGATTCTAATGTCAGAAGCTGTCATCAAGAATACTTTATGCCCAAGCCATTCTGGGCGAGAATAACAACTTACCTTAGGCACTGATGCAAAAAGGATAGTCACACCATGCTTTTGATGATCGACAATTACGACAGCTTTACCTACAACATCGTCCAGTACTTCGGCGAGTTGGGCGAAGAAGTCAAAGTCGTACGTAATGATGAAATATCGCTGGATGAAATTGCTGCATTGAATCCTGCCCGCATCGTGATCTCGCCCGGGCCTTGCTCGCCGGCTGAGGCGGGCATTTCCGTAGCGGCGATTAAAGCTTTTGCGGGCAAGATTCCACTGCTCGGCGTATGCCTCGGGCATCAAAGCATTGGTGCGGCGTTTGGCGGCGAGATTGTGCGGGCGAAAGAATTGATGCACGGCAAGACTTCCCCGGTGCACCATCTTGACCAGGGCGTGTTTCGCGGCTTGCCCAATCCACTCACCGTCACGCGTTATCACTCGCTGGCGATTCGCCGCGACACCCTGCCGGATTGTCTGGAAGTGACCGCCTGGACGGACGACGGTGAAATCATGGGCGTGCGCCATCGCACGCTCGATGTGGAAGGCGTGCAGTTTCATCCCGAATCCATTTTGACCGAACGCGGCCACGATTTGCTGCGCAACTTTTTACAGACTGACCAAACATGATTACGCCCCAGGAAGCCCTGCAACGCATCATCGATCACCGCGAAATTTTTCATGACGAAATGCTGTATTTGATGCGGCAGATCATGCATGGTGAAATCTCCCCCGTGATGGTCGCTGCCATTCTGGCTGGCCTGCGCGTGAAAAAAGAAACGATTGACGAGATTTCGGCCGCCGCCAGCGTCATGCGGGAGCTGGCAACCCATGTTGATACACCACATAACCCGCACTTTGTCGATATCGTGGGCACCGGCGGCGATGGCTCGCATACCTTCAATATTTCTACCGCGTCGATGTTTGTCACCGCCGCTGCAGGTGCCACGGTCGCCAAACATGGCAACCGCAGCGTGTCGTCCAAATCCGGCTCGGCCGATGTGTTAGAGGCCATGGGGGCGAAAATCGATCTCACCCCGCAACAAGTAGCCGAGTGCATTGAGACCATAGGCTGCGGTTTCATGTTCGCACCGAACCATCATCCGGCGATGAAAAATGTCGCCGCTGTGCGCCACGAAATGGGTGTGCGTACCTTGTTCAATATTCTCGGGCCGCTCACCAATCCGGCGGGCGCGCCCAACACCTTGATGGGTGTGTTTCACCCCGATTTGGTCGGCATTCAGGTGCGCGTGATGCAACGCCTGGGTGCAGATCACGTGTTGGTGGTGTGGGGCAAGGATGGCATGGATGAAATATCACTCGGGGCTACCACCTTGGTGGGCGAATTAAAAAACGGCCAGATTACCGAGTATGAAGTGCACCCGGAAGATTTTGGCCTGGGCATGATGTCCAACCGCAGCCTGCGTGTAGCGAATGCGGCTGAATCCAAAGCCATGCTGATTGGCGCCCTGGAAAACAAACCTGGCGCTGCGCGTGACATTGTGGCACTGAATGCCGGTGCAGCCTTGTACACGGCCAACCTGACGGATTCCATCGCCGAGGGCATACACCGCGCGCGTGACGTGATGGCCTCAGGCGCGGCACGCGAAAAACTCGATGCCTTCGTTGCCTTCACTCAAAAATTTGCTTGAGACCCACATTGAATGTCTGACATCCTGAATAAAATTCTCGCCGTTAAACGCGAAGAAGTCGCAGCGGCCTTGGCCGTCAAGCCCTTAGATGGGATTCGCCGTGATGCTGAAGCACAAGCGCCTGCGCGCGACTTTGTTGCGGCGATACGACGCAAGATCAACGGAAAAGTTCCCGAAGGGACGCATCGCGCTGGCGCTGATAACACAGCGGCTAATACCGAAAACCTCGCTGAAAATGGCGTAAACCACGTCGCCATCATCGCCGAGATCAAAAAAGCCAGCCCGTCCAAAGGCGTGATTCGCGAGAATTTCCAACCCGCCGAGATCGCCGCAGACTACGCGCGGCATGGTGCGGCCTGTCTTTCAGTGCTGACTGACCGCTCGTTTTTTCAAGGCTCGCCGGACTATCTGATCCAGGCGCGCAATGCCTGCACCCTGCCCGTGTTGCGCAAGGATTTTCTGGTCGATCCGTATCAGGTCTATGAAGCGCGCGCCATGAATGCCGATGCCATCCTGCTGATTGTGGCAGCGCTCACGCTTGGCCAGATGCGGGAAATGGAAGCCATTGCGCATGCGCTCGGCATGGCTGTGCTGGTGGAATGCCACGACGCGGCTGAACTGGACATTGCCCTGCAGCTCAACACGCCCTTGATCGGCATCAACAACCGCAACTTGCGCACGTTTGAAGTGAGCCTAGATACCACGCTTTCGCAACGCCAGCGCATTCCGGCAGATCGTATTCTCGTTGCGGAATCGGGCATTTTGACCCCGCACGATGTGGCTCAGCTTTATGACGGCGGTGTGCGTGCTTTCCTCGTTGGCGAAGCCTTTATGCGCGCGCCATCCCCGGGGGCAGAGCTGGCGCGCTTGTTTGCCTTATAGCAAAGCGGCTCCCTGTTACTTGCCGGTGTAGCGCACCAACTGATTATCCACCAGATGCACCCGGTCTCCTTTGAGCACTGGCGACGTGCTGAATTCAAAGGTGCGTGTCTTGCCGTTATCCATCTTGACTTTCACCACCTGGATTTTCTTTTCCGACACTTTCTTTTGCACCTCGTTGCCAGCGTAAACGCCGCCCGCAGCACCGGCAACCGTCGCTAGTGTTTTCCCTCTGCCCGCACCGATCTGGTTGCCCAGCAAGCCACCAACCACGCCACCGGCAATCATGCCCACCGCACCACCTTTGCCTTTTTGCTTGACGGACTCGACAGAAACGACCCGCCCGCAGTCTTTTTTGCAGCTATCGGCAAATGCAAGCGACGGTAGCGCCAACGCCAGCAATATAGCCACACCTTGATATTTCAATTTCATTTTCTTCTCCTCGTTGTCTAGTTACGCAAAATAACTGAAAAACTCGCGACCTTGCAACATCTACTCAAATGGTACTACGTGAAGGGCATAGTCTGCCATGGCCGCCAACACCGGAGTAGCCTCGCCCACCGGCGGCGCTAGGCGAACGATCAACCCGGTGTGGCGCGTCATCGCCTCAGCGGCCAGCGGCGGTAAATCCTTATTGACGTGACCGCCGCCTGCGACAAAAATCGGCACCACCACAATCTCGGTTGCGCCTTGGCTCACCAGGTTGTCAATGCTTTCGGCGAAGGTTGGCCGCATCAGCTCCAAAAAACCGGGTTCAACCAGCGTTGTGGCATCTGTTGCCAGAATAATCTGCCGTATCCGCTCGAACGGCAACGCCCACGCCGGATTACGTGCGCCATGTCCAAATAGCAGAATGCCTTTCATGTTTTTTCCTGAATTTTCCTTGTACTGACTACGAGTTAACCCCCGCAACAATGTAGCAGACATTGCAGACAAAATCGCCGCTAGAATTGCATCTCTTTTCCCTTGAATACAGGATAAAAGCTTTATGCTCGATATCTCTACTGCTGCCTTCTGGATTGCGGTGCTGCAAATTATCGCCATCGACATCATGCTCGGCGGCGACAATGCAGTTGTGATCGCGCTGGCCTGCCGCAAGCTGCCCGATGCACAGCG
>JAYTIQ010000059.1:0-2267 GCA_043731705.1 Rugosibacter sp. | reverse complement strand
TTTTCCGTCACGCTACTTTTGAAATTTCTGCCGCCAAGCCAAGCGGCTTGCCACCCTCTTTAGGATCGGAGATCGCCTTTGCCGGCCGTTCTAACGCAGGCAAATCAAGTGCTATTAATACGCTGGTTGGCCACACGCGGCTGGCTTTTGTTTCCAAAACGCCCGGGCGCACGCAGCTAATCAATGTGTTCCGCATGAAAAACGGCGCGGCGCTGGTGGATCTGCCCGGCTATGGGTATGCGCAGGTGCCTCTGGCGGTGCGGCTGCAATGGCAAGGCTTGCTGGAGGAGTATCTGATCCGGCGCAGTAACTTGATGGGGCTGGTGCTGATTATGGATTCACGCCGTCCGCTGACAGAGCTGGACTGGAAAATGATCGGCTGGTTTGCACCCACGGGACGCCCCATTCATTGTTTACTCACGAAGTCAGACAAGCTCACCCGCCAGGAGCAAACCAAAACCTTGCGTGATACACGTACTGCACTGGCCGAGTATGGCCCGGGGGTCACCGTGCAGTTATTTTCCAGCCTGAAAAAAACCGGCATGGAAGAGGTTGAAAAAATCGTGGGTGGTTGGCTTGGAATAGAGGCGGGAGCAGAGCTTGTCAGCGGTGATAACGAAGAAGAAAAACCCTCGGCTACCGGGGGAGGGAAAGCCGAGGGTGAAGTTGCTTGATCTGTTGTCTGGCAATTGGCCTCGCAACCTGTCAAGACCCCTGCTAAGGGGGAGGAAGCAGGGGGCGCCGCACAAAGAACGTGATGAAAAAGGGGGAATCACCACGTTGATTCTTTGCTTGGCACACGCTGTGTTCGATAAGGCAAATTCGATAAAGTTCAATTTGTTTTTGGAGATATATCATGGCTAATTTGCCGTGGCTCAATAGGGGTATCAATTTAGGCAATAACGCAGCATTTCCTGGGATACGGATGCGTCGCATGCGCAGGGACCACTTCTCGCGTTGCTTGATGCGTGAGCACACACTGACGTCGAATGATCTGATTTATCCAGTCTTCGTGCTTGAAGGTGCAGGGCGTAGCGAGGACGTGGGATCTATGCCGGGCATTGCGCGTGTTTCGCTTGACCGCTTGTTGCCCGTGGCTGAACGGGCGGTGCAATTAGGTGTTCCGGCACTGGCATTGTTTCCGGTGATTGATAACGGGAAAAAAACACCGGGGGCGGAAGAAGCGTGGAATCCTGCGGGGCTGGTGCCCACTGTGGTGGCTCGGCTGAAAAAGGAATTCCCAGAGTTGGGCATCATTACCGATGTGGCGCTTGACCCCTACACCAGTCATGGTCAGGATGGCCTGATTGAATCGACGGACCCTCGGGCTTATGTGCTGAATGATGAAACGCTCGAAGCGCTGGCCAGGCAGGCGTTATGTCACGCGTATGCGGGTGCTGATGTCGTGGCGCCATCGGACATGATGGATGGCCGCATTGGGCATATTCGCGCGGCGCTGGATGCGGAAAAGCTGATCCACACGCGCATCCTCGCTTACGCCGCTAAATATGCATCGAGCTTTTACGGCCCGTTCCGCGATGCCGTGGGTTCGGCGGGTAGTCTTGGCAAAGGTGACAAGAAAACTTACCAGATGGACCCGGCCAATTCGGACGAGGCCTTGCGCGAAGTGGCGCTGGATCTGCAAGAAGGCGCCGACATGGTGATGGTCAAGCCCGGCATGCCGTATCTGGATATCGTGCGTCGCGTGAAAGAGACCTTTGGCGCGCCGACCTATGCGTATCAGGTGAGCGGCGAATACGCAATGCTCAAGGCCGCTGCACAAAACGGCTGGCTGGACCACGATGCGGTGATGATGGAGTCTTTGCTGGCCTTCAAGCGCGCCGGCTGCGACGGGATACTGACTTACTTTGCGCTGGAAGCGGCGGCTTTGCTGAAGGCATGAAAAGTCTTGTCCAGAAACGGCTCTGCATTCCCTGCGGTCAGATTCAAAAGTCCGTTTTGGACGGTTCTGGGCGTAGGCGGGGTTTTGCGGCGCAGTGCCCCGCACCGCCGGAGCTGGTCGGCTTTGCACAGCCGACGGTGGAGATACTGCGCTAAAAGTCGGCGCTGGTGATACGGCGTCGAAGGCAGGGTTAGCGCGCCAAAAGCGGCCATTGCGCTGACCATTGCGACAACGGGTCTTCCTTGAATCCACTTTTTACAAAGCGTTGCCAGCGACCCAACGTGTAGCAAACGAGCAGATTGGCATGCGCACTGCAATCATGTTCGCTGCTTAGCGCGCCTTGCGCCGTGGCGATTTTCAGGCA
>JAYTIQ010000058.1:0-4574 GCA_043731705.1 Rugosibacter sp. | reverse complement strand
CATATTCGCCGCTGGAGCGTGCCGCGCAGTGATTATCCGCTGACTAAAGAGGGCTATTTTCAGTGGCGCACAGGCTTGTATCGCATGCATGCCGAGCTTGCCGGAACTTTGATGCAGCAGGCTGGGTATGCGGCGAATAGCGCAGGGAACACGCTTGAACGCACGCAAGCGGCTATTGCGAAACGGCGTCTGAAACATAATCCGGATAGCCAATTACTGGAAGATGTCGCTGGGCTGGTTTTTATTGAGCACTATATGGCCAGTTTTGTGGCCAGCAAACCGGATTACGATGAGGAAAAGTGGCTCGATATCATTCGTAAAACATGGCAGAAAATGTCGGATAACGCCCATCTGTTCGCTGTATCAGGCGCGCTGCGTTTACCTGAACCATATGTGGCGTTGATTACTCGGGTGATTAGTTGAATTGATTAATGGAATAACACAATGAACATTGGTTTTATTGGTTTGGGTTTGATGGGTCGGCCAATGGCGCTCCATTTGGCACAGGCCGGCCATACGCTGCATTTGTGGGCGCGTCGTGAAGTCTCTTTAGTGCCGTTTGCCAAGACGTCAGCTGTGATGCATGACCATCCCGCGGGTGTCGCGCAACATGCGGATGTGGTTGTTACCATGGTGTCTGATAGTCCGGATGTCGAGGCCGTTTGCTTGGGTGAGAATGGCCTTGTTGCTGGCGCGAAGGCAGGTTTATGCGTTATCGATATGAGTACGATTGCGCCTGAGGCGGCGCGCCGGATGGGTCGCTGTTTGGCTGAACAAGGAATTAAGTTTCTTGATGCGCCGGTTTCAGGGGGGGAAGTCGGCGCGATCAATGCCACATTAACCATCATGGTGGGCGGCGCTCGCGAGGTGTTTGAAGAGGTTAAACCGGTGTTCTTTTGCATGGGTAAAACGGTGACCTGGATTGGAGAAAGTGGTGCCGGTCAGGTAGCTAAAGCCTGTAACCAGATTGTTGGTGCTGTCACTGTGCTGGCGGTGGCAGAAGCTTTGAACTTTGCCAGCCAAAGTGGCGTTGATCCTGCGCTTGTGCGGCAGGCTTTATTGGGCGGAGCCGCCTATTCAAGGATTTTGGAAAATCATGGCCAGCGGATGCTGGATCGACAGTTTTCTCCTGGTTTCAAGGCATGGATGCAGCAGAAGGATTTATGCATTGTGATGAATGAAGCGCATCGCCTGGGTCTGATGCTGCCTGCAACCGCTGCTGCAGCGCAGGCATTTAATGCACTGGTGGGTAGTGGGATGGGCGAGTCGGATACGGTTGCTGTGTTGCAGCTCCTCGAAAAAATCGGTTCAGCCGCCCCGGAAAATAACGGCCGAGCCAGGAAAGAAATTTAATGGATGCCATGAAGACAGCTACGCCACTGTTAGCACCCCGTGCCATGACTGCTCAGCTAGGGCTGGATGCAATCATGAAGAACGCACCTATCGGGATATTGTTTACCCGGCAGAGCTTACTGGTGCAAGCCAATGAACAGTGCGCGGCGATCTTTGGCTATACGGTTGAAGAACTCGTCGGACGGCAAGCGGTAGTGCTTTATCCGAGCGAGAAGGATTATGAGTCACTGGGAGTGATTGCCAGTTGCCCGCTTACGGCAGGCGAGTTATTTCAGACTGACTATGAAATGCAGCGCAAAGATGGTTGTCGTGTCTGGTGTCGTTTGCGCGGACGGGCGATTAATCCGCAACACGTTGTTGATGGCACCTTGTGGACTATCGAAGATATTACGGAAGAGCGATTGATTACGCAGGCTTTGGAGAACCGAACTAATGAATTGACGGCAATTTTTGAATCGCAGGCCATGGGGGTCGCCATTATCAGAGAAAGCCGGATTGTGCGAAGTAACCAGCGCTGGGAAGCACTTCGGTGCATGGTTGCCGAGTCCTCAGGTGATCAAGCGGAGGATTTGTTTTTCCCGGACAGTGGGACGCATGAGCCTCTGCAGCAACTTGCCTCGTTGCAGTTTCAATTGGGGCAGATTTTTAGTACCGAGAAAAAATATTTGCATGATGACGGACGTTCATCATGGCTGCGCATCGTGGGAACAGTTTTTGATGCCGCAAATCCCACGGCGGGTGCCGTATGGATGCTCGAGGACATTACTGATCGTCGTTTGGCAGAAGAAACCTTGCGCGATGCCAACGACATGCTTGAAGGTCGTGTTCAGGAGCGCACCAAAGAGCTTGAGTCAGTGGTAGTTCAGCTGCAGCAGGAGGTATCAGAACGCATACGCGCCGAGCGGAATGTGTGGGAGATTGCACATCATGACAGTTTGACCGGATTGCCTAATCGGATGCTGCTTCATGATCGTCTGGAACAAGTATTAGCCAGTGGGCAACGCAATAATCACCAAGCTGCCGTGATGTTTCTTGATCTGGATCATTTCAAGAAAATTAACGATACGCTCGGCCATACGATTGGTGATGAATTGCTCAAGCAGGTGGCTCAGAGGTTGACTGGTGTCGTGCGTGCTGTCGATACCGTGTCGCGCATTGGCGGCGATGAGTTTGTCATTCTTTTGCATGAAATTTCTTCTGTCGGAGATGCCTTGCTGGTAGCTGAAAAGATTTTGGCAGTTCTAGAGCCCACAATCATGATCGAGAGGCATTCGTTGCAGGTGACGCCCTCGATAGGCATCAGTATTTACCCGGATGATGCGAGCGATGCGTTAGTGTTGATGAAAAATGCCGATGCAGCCATGTATCACGCTAAAGATGCGGGACGTAATACCTTTCGTTTATATTCGGCGAAAATGGATGAACAGGCATCACGGTTTTTCGCGATAGAACAGCGTTTGCAGCAAGCGATCAAAACAAGACAAATGGTGCTGCATTATCAGCCGCTCATCGATTGGGCTAGTCGAACGGTTTGTGGCATGGAGGCTTTGGTACGCTGGAATGATCCGGTGCATGGGCTGATCATGCCGAGTGACTTTATACCAATTGCGGAAGAAACCGGACTGATTGTGCCTTTAGGTGAGTGGGTTCTAGCCGAGGCGCTGCGTCAAAATTGTCTGTGGCAAGAAGCTGGCAGGCGGGTAGTGCCGATTTCTGTCAATTTGTCCCCGCGACAGTTCCGTCAGCCGGGGTTGGCGGATACCGTCCGTCGAATTCTTTTGGAAACGGGCCAGCCAGCAAATTTTCTTGAATTGGAAATTACAGAATCCAGCTTGATGCATGATGCTAGCGAAACAATCTCGATACTGGATGAATTGGCGGCGCTTGGCGTAAGAATCGCCATTGACGATTTTGGTACAGGTTATTCAAGCTTGAGTTATCTCAAACGCTTTCATGTACATAAACTCAAGATTGATCAAAGTTTTGTGTGTGATGTCACAACAGATACGGATGATGTTGCTATCGTGACAGCCGTTGTTGGCTTGGCGGAAAGCATGGGGCTGGAAACTATTGCTGAAGGGGTTGAGCGACTGGATCAGCTCAATGCACTCATTCGCCTGGGCTGTCACAAATTTCAGGGATATCTCTTTTCGCGTCCCTTGCCAGCAGAAGCGGCGGATAGTATCTTCAGCCCGGCTATACCGCAAGGTATGCAGCGGCATATTTTCTTTTGATTAAATTAACTTACCGGAGCCAAGAAACATGAATCAAATAACAACCGCCAGTGGCCTGAAAATTGAAGACACCATTGAAGGAGTTGGCGAACAAGCGTGCGCTGGGCAAACAGTCACCGTGCATTACACGGGCTGGCTAACTGATGGACGCAAATTTGACTCAAGCAAAGATCGCAATGAACCGTTCGAGTTTTTACTGGGTGGGCGCCGAGTCATTGCCGGCTGGGATGAAGGCGTCGTCGGCATGAAAATTGGTGGCACACGGACATTGACGATTCCGTCTGATCTTGGCTACGGCGCGCGCGGTGCAGGTGGTGTTATTCCACCGAATGCGACCCTGGTATTTGAAGTGGAGTTGCTTGGGTTATCTTGATTGCAAGCTAATTTTATTTTCACCGTATTACCATCCGCTACGGCGAGGAGAGCTGCCCGCGTCCCACTAGGGGATACCGTCCCTTCGGGACATAAAGCGGAGTCCCAGGTTTGCAAAGCTGAGCGTTTTTGCTCGACCGCCTTGTAGCGCAGTTGCTTCATCAGCGCCGACTTTCTAACGCACTAAAAAAGAATAAAAAAAACCCGATACCGAGGTATCGGGTTTAAACCAGTCCTTTGCGGACTGGAGGAGGAGACGGTAAGATAATGCTAAATAAATTCAGTGTCGTTGATTAAAGTCAATTAAGCAGATTTTTTGCTTTTTGCAGCTGAACTGCTGGAGCCTACGGCATGAATAGTTGCCGTTGTTGCAGCAGCAACGTTTGCTTCAGCCATATCGGTTACTTGTTTGGCGGCCTTAGTCATATTGTCATACGCGGAATTAGCAGCAGCAATCGCTGATTTAACAGCAGCAACAGCTACTTCTGAACCTGCTGGTGCATTTTTGAGTGCTTGATCCAAAGTATTAGCCAAGCCAGCTTTCATTTCAGCTATTTGTGCTTCAGAAACCTTAGCTAACTCACCTTGAGTCTGCGTAGCGATTTCATACACGCT
>JAYTIQ010000057.1:0-2102 GCA_043731705.1 Rugosibacter sp. | reverse complement strand
GATTTACATCTGGTGATGGCTGGCCCTGATCCCGATGCGCTGCGCCCAGAACTCGAACGCCTCGCCGGCAACTCCGCTCCCCATATCACCTGGACGGGGATGCTGGAAGGGGCCGAAAAATGGGGCGCATTTCGTTGCGCTGATGCCTTTATCTTACCAAGTCATCAAGAAAATTTTGGTGTGGCCGTGGCCGAGGCCCTTGCCTGTGAAGTGCCCGCACTGATTTCGCGTCGAGTCAACATCTGGCGTGAAATCGAACAAGACGGCGCCGGCTGGACAGCAGAGGACAATGACGACGGCTGCGCCGAATTGGTACGGCGTTGGGCTCAGGCCTCTCCAGCAGAACGCCAGCGGATACGCAACGCCACGAAGTCATGTTTTTCGAGCCGCTTCGCCATGGCCGGCGCAACTGCTCGACTCGATTCCGTTCTTGATCGCATTGCTTTGGATGTGCGCTAATGCGAGTCCTGCATATCCTGCCGAGTCATTTATTTGCCATTGGCGGTATGGAGGATTTTACTCGTAATCTTGTCCAGCGTCTGGAACGCCATGGCATGAATGTTGAAGTATGGCACCTGCCACTTCGCCCTGGCGCCCTGCTCATGCACCAGGCGCCTGTATTCAAGACCGCCGATCTCCCTGTGATTACCGTTTCACGGTATCGCTTTCCTTGCTTCAATCCGCGGCGGCTTCGCCACTACGATGTGGTTCACGTGCATGGTATCGGCGGAATTACTGATGTAGTGGCCCTAACGTGGCTTTGGCATCGCCGTCCTGTGCTGGTGTCGACGCACGGTGGTATTTTCCACACCAATAAATTCCGCTTCGTGAAGCAGTGTTATTTCCGTCTAGTGCAACCGCTCATCGCACGACTGGTGTCCTGCTATGTCGCCTGTAGCGTCAATGATCGAGACCTCTTCGCCCCCGTCGCGCCGCGTCTTGAGTTGATTGAAAATGGCGTCGCGCTGTTTCCTGTGCCCCATGGCCAAAGAAATCACAGGCGCTGGGTGTGGGTAGGACGATGGTCACGGAACAAAGAACTGCCGGCATTGTTCCGTGCGGTTGCGGCTGCGCGACGTCAGCTGCCAGAGGTGATGCTCGATGTGGTCGGCGCACCCGATGATCTCACTCGCGCCGACCTTGAAAATTTGGCCATTGAGACCGGTCTCGGCGCAGGTTTGACCATCCATCAAGCCGTTACACGCGATGACATGGCGCTCATCTTAGGACAGGCAACGTTGACGCTATCCGCAGCCCGGCACGAAGGTTTCGGCTTGGCGGTAATCGAGGCGATGTCTGCCGGCTGTGTCCCGGTCGTAAACGACATCCCGGTCTTCCGTCGCTTTATCGCAGAGAGTGGCGTGGGACGAGTGTGCGACTACACTGATGCTGAATCTGCAGCCAACGCTTTGGTGGAGGTCAGCCGTACCGTTGAGTCCAATCCGCAAGGCGCTGCTGAGCAAGCCGCGCACTTTGCCAGCCGCTATGGCTGGTCACAGGTTGAAGAGCGCTGGCTAGCGCTCTACCAACGCCTTGCTCCGAAGCCCGCTCATGCCACCAATTCCACTCATGACTGATGCCCCAATTTTTGATCATGCCAGCGGCACGACGCAGTGGAGCTTGGCGACGAAAATTCGTCGTGCCCTGTGGAGTTTGGCATGTGCCCTTCTCTTTCGACCAACACCCAAACGTTTGGGTAACCGGTGGCGTTTATTTATCCTGCGTTGTTTCGGCGCCAGCATTGATGGAACGCCGCTGATTTTGCCCAGTGTCCGTATTCTCCAGCCATGGCTTCTGACGATGGGCTGTGATGGTGCCATTGGTGATGATGCAGAGATCTACAATTATGATCGTGTCACTATCGGTGCCCACACCGTCATTTCCCAGCAGGCGTGCATATGCACCGGCAGCCATGACTTTTGTGATCCTCGCTTTCCGCTGATCTGGAAACCGATTACCATCGGTTCGGGTTGCTGGATTGCCGCCCGAGCTTTTGTTCTCCCCGGCGTGACGATTGGCGATGGCACGGTCGTTGGAGCATGTTCATTGGTCAGCAAAGATCTGCCACCGTGGAGCATCTGCGCTGGCAACCCGTGCAAAGT
>JAYTIQ010000056.1:0-4399 GCA_043731705.1 Rugosibacter sp. | reverse complement strand
CATCGCATATTCGGCAAAGATCACGGGATCGTTGTAAGTAAAGGCGACGCTTTTGCAGCCATAGTGCTCGGCCGTATCGGCGATGGCCACGGGTGAAGCCTGATCCATCAGCTTGTCCATGTCCCTGGATTTGCTGATGTCCCAATTCTGGCAAAATTTGCAGGCCAGATTGCAGCCCGCCGTACCAAAAGACAATACGCTGCTGCCCGGATAAAAATGGTTAAGCGGCTTTTTTTCGATGGGGTCAATGCAAAAGCCGGAGGAGCGTCCATAGGTGGTCAGTATCATCTGCTCGCCGATGCGCTGGCGCACAAAGCAAGCTCCTCTTTGACCGTCGTTCAGCTTGCAGTCACGCGGACACAGGTCGCACTGAATGCGGCCATCCTCTTTGAAATGCCAGTAACGGGCAGGGTAATCCGACTCGTTTGTCATAGCGGGCATATTTGTTACTGGTTCACGTTTCATTGTGCAGCTCCTTCCATTTGCTCACGCCATAAATTGACAAGCGAATCCCTTCGGCCCAGAAATCGGTCGGTAGCCCGGCCTTGTTTTTCAAATGCGCCAGAAATAATTTGGGTTCAGGCAATTGTTCCCATACCTGAGGCAGGAATGTGCTGCGGTAGTGGCGATATTCCAGTACCACGCCATCTATGCCGGGGCGCAAAATGTTCAGCGCTTCTATCTCGCTATTAACCACAATGGGCTGAATGGCCGAGAGCAGCGAGACTTCAACCTTGGTGACTGCTAATTCAGCCATCTGTAAAGGGGCGAAGCGCGGGTCACGGAAAGCCGCAGCCAGGGCATTGGCTTTGATATCAGCCAGCAACGTGCGATGTGCTTCCAGCGTGCCAATGCAGCCGCGCAACGCTCCCTTTTGGGTCAGGGTGACGAAGCTTGCTCCCGGCTGATTCAGGCGTGAGGCCTCCGAAAGAGGGCTTTGGAATCTGACCGTAGGGAATGCAGAGCCATCTCTGGACAAGGGTTTGTCCATTTGCCCCGCCTGCCCGAATGCGCTGGCGATGGCGGCGCGGGCAATGGGCAAGAGGATGTTGCCGAGTTTTTCGGAGGCGCTTGCGGCTTCGCTGTCAGGCCTGATTTTGAGCACAGTGGTTTTTTCTGTGCTATCAGTGAGCATGGGGTTTATCCTCATACAGGGCGAATGCAGCGTAACCCACTACGCAGCTCTTGTCGCCAGCCGTATCCCCGGAATTACGCAGGTCAAGTAGTGCTGGCCGCAGGCCGTGGTGTCGGGCGGCCAACAAGAGACCATTCATCGGTGTGGCGCCACAGGCTTGTTCGTGAGAGATATCAATGCGCAAATCAAGCACAGCTTGCGCAGTCATCGCGTCCCTCTGTTGGGCTACAAGGTAGGTTAGGTAGTGCGACAGGTCAGAACTCACCACAATCAACGTCTCGTCACCGCCCCATAGTCGTTCCAACACCTCTGCCACATCGGCGGCGCTGGCGTCACCCACAGCCAGCGGTACCAACTTGAAATTCTCCAGCACACTCTGTAAGAATGGTAGATGAACTTCCAGAGAGTGTTCTTTCGCGTGGCAACGATCGTCCACTACCACTTGACGCAAATCGGCCAGACTTGCCAGCGCGACTTGATCCAGTGGTACTGTGCCCAGCGGGCTGGCGAATGCCGTCACGCTGGGGACAGCCAAACCACCTACTGGCACGTGATGTACTGGCCCCAGCAGGACGACACGACGTATCCTGTTGCGTAGTGGACGCAACAGCGCATAGGCATTGGCAGCAATGGCACCGGAGTAGATATAGCCGGCGTGGGGCACAATAATGGCTTTGGGCGGGCGCGTTTGCCTGTGGAGTTTGGTCTGTTCAAGAAAATGCTGTACTTGATTGAGCAATGGCTCGGCGTGAGCCGGGTAGAACGTACCCGCAACAGCGGTTGGACGGATGTTTGCAGACATGCGAACCTCTTGATTGATTTCAGGATTCATATATTGTGGCGATCGCCATAAACTCAATAGACCTATGCACTGAATTGGCACCTAGATGAGAGGGCGCATGGCTTATCCGAAGGTTGGTTATTGAAGTTGTCTGCTGACGGGTGACGGGAACATATAATTCACGCTCCAGCTTAAGCGCAACCATCTCCAGAGATGGATTAAAAACATGGCACTTCCCCGTATCGACGTACATCCTGTACATGATTTTTCTGCATCTGGCGCGGCTGGTCATATCCTCATCGTAATTCCCGGAAATGCCGATTTGCCGATCGGGCTGCCGGCACGTGCGCAATGGCTGGCGGTGTTAAAACGCAAGGACATGCAGCCAGCGGAACTTGCCAAGACTCCGTTGGCCATTGATTTGCCTGATGGCCAGCGTTTGGCGTTGCTAATGAGCGATGCAACACTCTCCCGCTTCGAGCAGCTCACCCGATTGCGACAAGCGATGATGCTGGTGCTGGAAGAGTCACCGAAAACACTGGCTCTATGGGCAACGGATGTGGATGTTTCGCGGGATCTTTTGTTTACAGCATTGGTGAATAGCTTCCTGCTGCCTGTTCGCAAGAAAAAACCTGCTGGTGCGCTGGCAAAGATCGAATTATTCAGCCCGCTTGAAATGACTGATCTTAATCCGGTGATTGCCTTGGCCAAAGCAAATAATCTCGCCCGTGAATTGACTGCCTTGGCGCCAAATGAACTGACGCCTGCAACCTATCGCCAGCGTATTCGACATTTGGCGAAAGCGTATGGTCTGAGCATTGAAGAATATGGCTTAAAGCAATTGAAAAAAATGGGTGCAGGTGCTTTTTGTGCCGTAGCCCAAGGCTCGCATGAGGATGATGCGGCGATTGTGCATCTGAGTTATCGGCCGTCGGTTTCCGCGAATAAAACGCGCAAGAAATTAAAAAATGTGGCGTTCGTGGGCAAGGGCATTTGCTTTGATACAGGCGGCCACAACCTCAAGCCTGCACGGTATATGGCCGGTATGCACGAAGATATGAATGGATCAGCCGTTGCCCTGGCACTGACCCTGGCTGCGGCTGAAATGCAGTTGCCGGTGACTATTGACTGCTGGCTGGCGATAGCGCACAACCATATTTCAGCCACAGCGTATAAACAAAATGACATCATCATGGCACTGGATGGCTCCACAATCGAGATCGTGCATACCGATGCCGAGGGCCGCATGGTGTTGGCAGATACGCTGACGCTGGCGACACGCAGCAAACCTGATCTGGTGATTGATTTTGCAACGCTCACCGGATCAATGCATGTTGCCGTGGGGACGAGATATTCCGGCATTTTTGCCAGTACATCGCTTTTAGCTGATTTGGCTGTAGTGGCAGGCATGACGAGTGGAGAAAGAGTTTGCCTATTTCCTCTAGCGGATGATTACGCGACAGCGCTTGAATCCAAAGTGGCCGATATTAAACAGTGCACGCTGGATAGCGAGGCGGATCATATTCTGGCAGCCTTGTTTTTGCAGCGCTTCACTAACAAGCGGCCCTGGTTGCATGTTGATCTTTCTGCCTCCCGCTGCACCGGTGGTCTGGGTGCTGTGGCTACTGATCTCACGGGCTTTGGCGTGGCCTGGGGCGCTACGCTGCTAGCCCAGTGGCTTGACCAGCAATGAATTTAGGGTAAAGTCGATGGTGTGAATGAGCAATGCTAAACTCCTGCACAGACCTTATTGATACTATTGATATGAATGCATTGAGTGTTTTAAGTCCCTCACGGAACAACCAGATGAAAATAGCTAATAACTTCTGGAATTTTATTTGTATCGTTGCCGAAGTATTGCTCATTGCTTTCGTTGCGTATCGCGAGTCAGGGACCTATTATTCATTTGATGTGTTCTATTGCATACCTATTCTTCACTCGGCACGGTTGAGCTCGATTCGTGCATTACGTAGTTCTGATACAAGTTTGCCGACTTTCGTTGGAATTTTTGTCGGTTTGACTTGGACCATAGGCGAGTTTTTTGCGGGTTATCCGGATTACCCAATGAGTGCCCTGATACTGAATTCATTCGCGCGTAGCGTCACCTTTACCGTCATCGGGCGTGTGATGTCCAAGGTATGGAGTGAAAGAGAATCCTCGCGCAAGGATATGTTGACGGATCTGGCTAATCGTCTTGAATTCACTGAGCGGTTTGCGATTGAGCAATCGCGGAGCGAGCGTTCGGGCAAGCCTTACTCTTTGTTGTTTATTGATATCGACCAGTTCAAGTCGCTGAATGACGAGCAAGGTCATCACGTAGGAGATGAGGCACTCAAATCCTTGTCAGTGATTCTTACAAATAACTCTAGAGTCGGTGATGTGGTTTCCCGGTTTGGTGGGGACGAATTCGCTTTACTATTCCCTGAAACTAATGATGCCTCTTGTGCGATGTTGGCCAATCGGATTCTTGAAGTGGCAAAGAC
>JAYTIQ010000055.1:0-2836 GCA_043731705.1 Rugosibacter sp. | reverse complement strand
TTAATCGACCTGCCCATGAACGCCACTGCCACCCCTTTGAACCTCGCCCTGTTTGACCTGGATAACACGCTGCTAGCGGGCGACTCGGATTTTGAATGGGCGCAATTTTTAATCGCCAAAGGCGTGCTGGATGCCGAGCTGCACGCAGCGATGAATGAAACGTTTTTTCAGCAATACAAAGAAGGCACACTGGACATTCACAAGTTTCTTGATTTTCAGCTCGCCCCGCTGGCGCGTCACAGCCGCGCGGAATTGGATGCCTGGCATGCCGAATTCATGACCCTGCGCATCCGCCCCATCATCACCGCCGCTGCCCGGGAGCGCGTGGCGCACCATGCAGCCAAGGGTGATTTGCTGGCTATTGTGACGGCCACCAACAGTTTTGTCACTGGCCCCATCTGCCGTGAATTAGGCATTCCGCACTTGATTGCCACCGTTCCTGCGCAGGCGGACGGTGTTTTTTCCGGCCAGCCGCGAGGTCTGCCAGCCTTTCGTGAAGGCAAGGTAGATCGTGTGGAAGCCTGGCTTGAATCGATGGGCTTATGGTGGGGCAGCTTTTCGCAGTCCTGGTTTTACAGCGACTCGCACAACGATTTACCTCTGCTCGAAAAAGTAACCCACCCGGTGGCTGTTGACGCCGATGACACGCTTGTGAAAATAGCCACTACGCGGGGCTGGCCGAGTATCAGTCTACGTGGCTAAAGCAGCGTACTCTGGTCGTCTACTGATCATGAGATGCAGGGTTAAAAAACTCAAATCACACCCTGCCCCGCCAGATATTCTTCATACGTGCCGCGATAATCAATGATGGTGTGATCGGTGCGAATTTCGATGATACGCGTGGCGAGCGAAGAGACAAACTCGCGGTCATGCGAGACAAAAATCAGTGTGCCGGAAAATTTATCCAGCGCGGTGTTGAGTGATTCGATCGACTCCATGTCGAGGTGATTGGTCGGTTCATCCATCAACAGCACGTTGTTTCTGAGCAGCATGAGTTTGCCCAGCAGCATGCGGACTTGTTCGCCACCAGACAGCACATCAACAGATTTTTTTGCATCGTCACCAGAGAAAAGAAGCCGTCCGAGCGTGCCGCGAATCAGGGTTTCCACGTCTCCGCCATCGTAGCCTCCGGCGCGTACCCATTGCACAATCCACTCGGTGAGTATTTGTTTAGAAGCAAAGTCACTCGCGTGATCTTGTGCAAACACGCCGGGGCGGGCTTTTTCGGCCCACTTCACACGGCCGCCCTGCGGCGCTAAGCCGCCGATTTTTTCACCCGCCAACAGGCGTAACAGGGTGGTTTTACCGACGCCGTTTTCGCCGATGATGGCAACTTTATCGCCTGCTTCGATACTCATTGATAACGATTTGATAATCGGCACGCTAGGCTCGTAGCCAAATCCGAGATTTTCGATTTCGCATGCCAGACGATGCAGTTTTTCTTTTTCGTCGTAGTCAAAACGAATCCACGGATACTGGCGCGATGAGGGTTTGATGTCTTCCGGCTTGATTTTCTCGATCAGCTTCATGCGGCTGGTGGCTTGGCGCGCCTTGGATTTGTTGGCCGAAAAGCGGCGCACGAAATCCTGCAAGTCCGACACGCGCTCTTTGGCCTTGGAGTTTGCCGACATCTGTCGCTCACGTGCAATGGTCGAGGCTTCCATGAAGTCATCATAGTTGCCGCCATAGATCTTGATCGTGCCGTAATCCAGATCCGCCATGTGGGTACACACTTGATTCAGGAAATGGCGATCATGCGAGATGATGATCATGGTGCTGTTGCGTTGATTGAGAATGTCTTCCAGCCAGCGGATGGTGTTGATATCGAGGTTATTGGTAGGTTCATCCAGCAGCAGGATGTCTGGGTTGGCGAATAGTGCCTGTACCAGCAGCACGCGCAGCTTCCAGCCCGGCGCCACTTGGCTCATCGGGCCGGTGTGCTGTTCGATGGGGATCCCTGCACCGAGCAGCAATTCGCCGGCACGTGCTTCAGCCGTGTAGCCGTCGTATTCAGCGAATTTTCCTTCCAGCTCGGCCGCGTGCATGTAATCGTCTTCGGTTGCCTCAAGATTGGCATAGATCGCATCGCGTTCAGTCATGCAGGCCCACATTTCTGTGTGTCCCATCATTACCACGTCGAGTACGCGAATATCTTCAAAAGCGAATTGATCCTGGCGCAGATACGCCATGCGCTCGCCCGGATCGAGCGAGACGTTCCCGGCAGAAGAATCAATCACGCCTGCCAGAATTTTCATGAACGTGGTTTTTCCGGAGCCATTGGCGCCGATCAAGCCATAACGGTTACCGTCGCCGAATTTAACGGAGACGTTTTCAAATAAGGGTTTGCTACCAAACTGAATGGTGATATTGGATGCGACAAGCATGGGCGGGTGACCAAAAAAAGCAACAAGAAAGCGACTGGAAATGTGCCTCGATAATGCGGCGGGGTGCGTATTCTATCGCCCAGACCTGCTGCTGACGAATCAAAGTACTTGGCGGCAGTAGAATGGCTGCCATGCTAAAAGTTTCCGGCCTTGCCTGTTCCCGTGGAGAGCGCCCCCTCTTTTCGGATGTTTCCTTCTCGCTTGCTGCGGGTGAATGGCTGCATGTGCAAGGTGAAAATGGCGCAGGAAAAACCAGTTTGCTGCGTTTGCTGGTCGGTTTATCGCCTGCCGATGCGGGGGAGATTCACTGGCGCGGGGCGATGGTGGGCGGGATGAAAACCACGCCCGAAGCAGCTGATTTCCGGCGTGAATTGCTTTACCTGGGCCACCATGCGGCGGTGAAGGACGAGCTGGATGCGCTGGAAAACTTGCGGTTTTCAGCGGCGATTGAT
>JAYTIQ010000054.1:0-4153 GCA_043731705.1 Rugosibacter sp. | reverse complement strand
AAATCACCCCAATGGTGGCGCACAAAACTATGCTTGATATTTTCATGAAATCCTCTTCGCGGTGTAAATACACGCCTGCTCAGGCAATCAATTGCACTGCCAGACGAAGTGACAATTAGTATCGAAGACCAGAGGCATGCGGCTGAGAAAGCGGCCGATGAATAGAATCCGGAAACTAGGCGATGAGGTGGTAGGGAGGTCGCTCCAGGGTTTCTGGAACGAAGCGGTAAAAATACCGGGAAAGAAAAGCAATGCGTGTCGAGTTCAACGGTGCGACGCCGAACGAATAGTCTGAAATCTGCACGATGGCAGCACCAGTACAGCAACCAGCACAAGCGTTGCATTTGAAGGCTGCCCGCTCGGAAGATACGCCCGTGTGGTAGTGCGCACCGGAGTCGGATTCTGTAGCACTAACTAATCCAGCAGGGGTCGCACCCGCGTCATGACCATAATCCAGATTCGATAAATGCGCATGCATATCACCTTGCATCGCCAGATATTGCGCTGCATGCTCGGAGCCCCTTGCATGTTCGGATCCGCAGCACATCGTGGCGGCAACCGCGTATCCTTGAAAGGGAATCGCAATAAATAAAAACCACAAGACGAAAATATTGAAACTTGTTTTCATGATTTTAAGCTTATCACAAGTCTTTTATTTCAACGCGCACACGCTTCCTTCCGCGCATCAACCGGTAAGCTGCGGGAATCACGAACATCGACAACAGCGGTGCGGTAATCATGCCGCCCACCATGGGGGCAGCGATACGGCTCATTATTTCCGAGCCGGTGCCACTGCCCAACAGGATAGGCAACAGCCCCGCAAGAATCACCGCGACAGTCATGGCTTTTGGCCGCACACGCAGCACGGCGCCTTCGCGGATGGCATCATTGAGCACTGCCTCCGTCAATGCTGCTCCTTTCTCCTGATACTCTGCCGCCGCCTGCTTCAGATAGAGCATCATCACCACACCAAACTCTGCGGATACGCCTGCCAGCGCGATAAAGCCCACGCCTGTAGCAACCGATAAGTGGTAGCCAAGCAAGTAAAGAAACCACACACCACCGACAAGGGCAAAAGGCAAGGTCGCCATGATCAAGGCCGCTTCATCCAGACGCCTGAAGGTGAGATACAGCAACACAAAAATAATCAGCAAAGTGGCTGGCACTACCAGTTTCAGCCGCGCAGCGGCGCGCTCCAGATATTCAAACTGCCCGGAATAGGCAATGCTGATGCCGGGCGGCAGCTTCACCTGGGTGGTAACAGCCGAACGCAGATCGGAGACAACAGAGGCCAGATCGCGGCCGCGCACATCAACATAAACCCAGCCCGAGGGACGTGCATTCTCGCTTTTGAGCATCGGCGGCCCGTCGCTGATGCTGATGCGCGCCACCGTCCCCAGCGTGATCTGCTGGCCTGTGTCCGTAAAAATGGGCAGATTACGCAGCCCTTCCAGCGAATCACGCAGCTCACGCGGGTAACGCACATTGATCGGGTAGCGCGCGAGACCTTCAACCGTTTCGCCGATATTCTCGCCGCCAATGGCGGAGGCAACAATCATCTGCACGTCCGTAATATTGAGTCCATATCGTGCGGCGGCCAGCCGGTCAATGGTCACATCCACATAGCGCCCTCCGGTCAGGCGCTCGGCCAATGCCGAACTCACGCCCGGCACCCCCTTAGCCACCTGTTCAATAGCCTGTGTCACCTTGTCGATTTCAGTCAGGCTGCTGCCAGATACCTTGACGCCAATCGGACTCTTGATGCCGGTTGCCAGCATGTCGATGCGATTGCGAATCGGCGGCACCCAGATGTTGGACAAGCCCGGCACCTTCACGGCACGGTCAAGTTCTTCCACCAGTTTTTCCGGGGTCATGCCCGGCCGCCACTCGTCACGCGGCTTGAACTGGATTGTCGTCTCGAACATTTCCATGGGTGCCGGATCGGTGGCCGTCTCAGCTCGTCCGGCCTTGCCAAATACCGTCGCCACTTCGGGAACAGTCTTGATGAGCCGATCGGTCTGCTGCAAAAGCTGCGCCGCTTTCGCCGCCGATAAACCGGGCAAGGCGGATGGCATATACAGCAGATCGCCCTCATCCAGCGGCGGCATGAATTCGCCGCCTAGGCGCGTGATCGGCCACAGCGTGGTCAGCAAAACCAGCAGCGCGATCAGCAGCGTTGCCTTGGGGTGTTGCAGCACCTTATCCAATAATGGCTGATACAGCCGGATCAGGCCGCGATTGAGCGGGTTACGGTTTTCATCGGGAATGCGTCCGCGTATCCAGTAGCCCATCAATACCGGAATCAGCGTCACGGATAACCCCGCTGCTGCTGCCATCGCGTAGGTTTTGGTCAGCGCCAGCGGGCCGAACAGGCGGCCTTCCTGCGCTTCCAGCGTAAATACCGGAATGAATGAGAGCGTAATAATCAGCAGGCTGAAAAACAGCGCCGGCCCGACCTCTGCCGCTGCATTGGCGATAACGCGCCAGTGCGCCTCGCCTTGCAGCTTCTCACCGGGGTGTTGGTGCTGCCACGCTTCAATCTGCTTGTGTGCGTTCTCGATCATGACAATAGCTGCATCCACCATCGCGCCGATGGCAATCGCAATCCCGCCAAGCGACATGATATTGGCATTGACACCCTGATAGCGCATCACGATAAAGGCACTCATGATGCCCAGCGGCAAGGCCACGATGGCCACCAGGGCCGAGCGCAAGTGCCACAAAAAGATGGCGCACACCAGCGCCACGACGACGAACTCTTCGAGCAGCTTGTGGCTCAGGTTATCAATGGCGCGCGTAATGAGCTGGCTGCGATCATAGGTGGTGACAATCTCAACCCCGGGCGGCAGGCTTTTTTTCAGCTCGGCCAGCTTTGTTTTGACGGCAGCAATTGTTGCCTGTGCATTTTTTCCGGAACGCAGAATGACCACACCACCAACGACTTCACCCTGCCCGTTGAGTTCGGCAATCCCGCGCCGCATTTCAGGCCCCAACTGGATGTTGGCGACGTCGCCCAGCTTGATAGGTATGCCAGCGGCCGATGTTGCGAGCGGAATATGGCGAAAGTCGTCCAGCGATTGCAGATAACCGGAAGCGCGCACCATGTATTCGGTTTCGGCCATTTCCAGCACCGAGCCGCCTGTTTCCTGGTTGGCCTTCTGAATCGCCTCGATTACCCTGGCCTGGGGAATGCGATAGGCCGCCAGCTTGAGCGGGTCGAGCACGACCTGATATTGCTTGACCATGCCGCCGATGGTGGCGACTTCGGAGACATTGGCAAGGCTTTTCAGTTCGTATTTGAGGAACCAGTCTTGCAGGCTGCGCAGCTGGGCGAGGTCATGCTGGCCGGTTTTGTCGATCAAAGCATATTCATAAATCCAGCCCACACCCGTGGCATCGGGCCCAAGCGAAGTCTTGGCCGATACCGGCAAGCGACCTTGCACCTGGTTCAGGTATTCGAGCACACGCGAACGCGCCCAATATAAATCCGTGCCATCCTCAAATAAAACATAGACGAAAGAATCGCCAAAGAAGGAATAGCCGCGCACGGTCTTCGCACCGGGCACTGAGAGCATCGTGGTCGCCAGTGGATAAGTCACCTGGTTCTCGACGATCTGCGGCGCTTGCCCCGGATAACTGGTGCGGATGATGACCTGAACATCCGAGAGATCAGGCAAGGCATCGACAGGCGTAGTCTTGACTGCCCAGATGCCCCATGCCGTCAGAAAGAGCGTAGCGAGCAGGACCAGAATACGGTTGCTGATAGACCAGCGGATGAGTTGTTCGATCATGGTTCATCTCCGACGGTATGGCTGCTATGGTCTGCATCATTCATGCGTGCCACCACACCCTTGAGACTGGCTTCAGAATCAATCAGGAACTGGCCGGAGACCACGATGGCCTGACCTTCTTCCAGCCCTTCCAGCACCGCAACCTGGCCATTGCTTTCTTGCCCAAGCTTGACTTCAACAGGCGCAAAACGGCTACCTTTTAGCGCCACCAACACCACATCGCGCTTGCCTGTACGGATAACTGCCTCGCTTGGAATTAGCAGCGTTGCAATACTTTTGGCCGCATCCAGCCGCACTTGCGCGAACATGCCGGGCTTGATGCGCCCATCGCGATTAGGCACTTCGATACGCACGCGCAGGGT
>JAYTIQ010000053.1:0-2484 GCA_043731705.1 Rugosibacter sp. | reverse complement strand
GCTAATGCAAACCTCAAATACCTCCCAGAACCGCTTCTGCTCCAGCGAAGCCTGCGGATCAGCCCATGGCGTGGGATGCGAAGCCCAGTGACCACGCTCATCGAATTGATCTTCCAGAGACTCTTCGAGCCCCTGTTCCTGTTCGACATCAACAACCGTTTGCGGTTGGCGACTGCGCCGACGAAATTCATCAATGATTTTGTTTTTCAGAATCGCAAATACCCAGGTCGAGATCGACGCATCGCCAGCAAACTGATGCGCACGTTCGGTTGCCGAGAGTAGCGTGTCCTGCACCGCATCTTCTGCCACTGACGCATCACGCAGCTGTAAAACAGCAAAGCGCAACAGCCGTGGTCGCAATGCGGTCAGGGTGATAGTCCATTCGTCAGGGTTCATAGCCCGTCTATCTTACCTGCTCTTGAAAACCAAAACTGCATCCTTATATAGCGATAACCAGACGCTCACACGGGTGTGCGTCATTACTTAACATGAAAGGAAAGACCATGAGCAACCTGATTTATCGCGATCCGTTGAATGATTTATTGCGCGGTTTTTTCGTGCGTCCGGTGGAGTTTGGCGATACCAAAGAGGCACCGGCATTAACGGTCGATGTAACCGAACAAGACAATGCCTATGCGATTCATGCTGAAATTCCCGGTGTGAATAAAGAGGATATTCATGTATCCATTGACGGTGCAGTGGTGTCGATCTCGGCTGAACGCCGCAACCAAAAAGAAGTGAAGGACGACAACAAAATCCTGCGTAGCGAGCGCTATTTTGGCAAAGTATCGCGCAGTTTTCAGTTACCGCAAGAAGTGGATGAATCGCAAGCCAGCGCGAAGTACAGTGAGGGCGTGTTAGAACTCCTGCTACCCAAAAAAGTAGCCGCACAGGCCAAATGTTTGAGCATTCAATAAAAAGCATGAAAAGTCAGCGCTGGTAGTACGGCGGTAATACAGCGATAAGCGCGCTGATAGACAACGATTGCGCAAAAAGGGTGCAGCGTGATGAGCACTGCACCCTTCTGTGCGCTTTTTCTGCCCCCCGTTTGTGTAACGCCCCGCTAGAATAAACGGCGTTCCCATTCATCTTGATCACCCATGACAACCAAACCGACTCCACAGACCAAGGCTGGCGTGCTGACTGAGGCGCTGCCTTATATCAAGCGTTTTCATGATCGCACCATTGTTGTGAAATACGGCGGCAATGCGATGACGGATGAAAACCTGAAGCAATGCTTTGCGCGCGATGTGGTTTTATTGAAGCTGGTCGGCATGAACCCCGTCGTCGTGCATGGTGGCGGGCCGCAAATTGAAAACCTGCTCTCCCGCGTGGGTAAAAAAGGGACTTTTGTGCAGGGCATGCGCGTGACGGACGCAGAAACCATGGACGTGGTGGAAATGGTGCTCGGCGGCCAGGTGAATAAGGAAATTGTTAATCTCATCAATCAGCAAGGCGGCAAAGCCGTCGGCCTCACCGGCAAGGATGGCAATTTCATCCGCGCCAAAAAGCTGCTCATCGAAGACACTCAAAATCTGGGCGAAATGCTCGACATTGGGCAGGTCGGCGAGATCATCTCAATTGACCCCAGCCTCATTGCGTTACTGGATTCCGGCGATTTTATTCCGGTCATTGCACCGATTGGCGTAGGCAGCGAGGGCGAGACTTACAACATCAATGCAGACGTGGTGGCTGGCAAAATTGCCGAAGTGTTGAAAGCTGAAAAACTAGTCATGCTGACCAATACACCCGGCGTACTCGATAAAGCGGGCAACCTCCTGACTGGCATCACGCCGCGCGAGATTGACGACATGGTGGCCGATGGCACCTTGTCCGGCGGCATGCTGCCGAAAATCAGCTCGGCGCTGGACGCAGCGCGCAGCGGTGTTAAAAGTGTGCACATCATCGATGGCCGCGTTGAGCATGCCTTGCTGCTGGAAATTCTCACCGATGATGGCGTCGGTACTTTGATTAAATCCAAATGACGGGATGTCTATGAGCGAAAAGAAGCTGGTCATTTTACAAACCATCGCCGAAATGCTCGAGCGGCCCACCGCCGAGAAAGTCACAACGGCGCTGCTGGCAAAGCAACTGAATGTCTCTGAAGCCGCCCTGTATCGTCACTTTGCGAGCAAGGCACAGATGTATGAGGGGCTGATTGAATTTATCGAAAGCGGTGTGTTCAGCGTGATCGGCCAAATTGAAACAGCGGAAGAATCCGGCTTGAAACAGGCGGAGGCGATTGTCGCTTCGCTGTTGCGTTTCGCGCAAAAAAATCGCGGCTTGACACGTGTATTGGTGGGCGATGCACTGGTGCATGAAAATGCGCGCCTGCAAGCGCGCATCAATCAATTGCTTGACCGCATCGAAGCCACGCTCAAGCAATGCCTGAAAATCGCCACGGCGCAAGGCGCGCTAAGCAGCGAACATGATTGCAGTGCGCATGCCAATCTGCTCGTTTGCTACACGTTGGGTCGCTGGCAA
>JAYTIQ010000052.1:0-1597 GCA_043731705.1 Rugosibacter sp. | reverse complement strand
GTCAATCTGCGCCGCACCCCAAGGGTACTTCCTTCGGGGCGTATCACCAGCGCCGAATTTTCAGCGCAGCTCACGGCCGCCGGATTAACCGCACATGCCGTGGGCGAGACGGCATGGCGGCTCGACAAGCCTGTGCCGATAGAACAAATCCCCGGTTTTCACGAGGGCTTGTGCTCAGTGCAAGATGCCGGTGCACAACGCGCTGCCCAACTGCTGGATGTGCATCCCGGCCAGCGTGTGCTGGATGCCTGCGCAGCGCCAGGCGGCAAGACGGCACATTTGCTGGAAATTGCCGATTTACACCTGCTCGCGCTCGATGCGGACCCTGCACGCGCCGCACGAATCACTGAAAACTTTGTCCGCCTTGGCCTGCTCTCAAACCATGTTCACGTGCGCACAGGCGACGCTTGTCTGCCTGCCACCTGGTGGGATGGCCAGTCGTTTGATCGCATCCTGGCGGATGTTCCTTGTACGGCCTCGGGTGTCGTGCGCCGCCATCCGGATGCCAAATGGCTGCGTCGCGTCAGTGATATTGACCGCTTCGTTGCCACGCAAACCCGTATTCTTGATGCCATCTGGCGCACGCTGGCTAGCGGTGGCAAAATGCTCTATGCCACTTGTTCCTTGTTTGCTGCTGAAAATGAAGACCAAATGGCTGCGTTTATCGGCCGTCATGCCGATGCCCAGCGCCTAACCATTGATGGCGCGCCTTCCGTGCAGCTTTTGCCCCATGCCGACCATGACGGCTTTTTTTACGCACTTCTGCAAAAAAATTAACGCCCGCTCAAATAAAGCGCGGCGCAGCAGGCCTTGCTAGGCACCGGGTTAAGTTCGCGCGTGGCTTTCATGCGGAAGCTTTCGCTGATTTTTTTGCTCATGCTGTTAACGAGTTGTGCCTCGGTAGCATTCGCCGGCAGCATTGAAGCGCAGCGCGCAAGCATTGCACTGAGTGAAGAAAATTACGCGCTCACGGCTGAATTCACCATTGATCTCGGACGCCGTCTGGACGACGTGGTGACGCATGGCATCCCGCTGTATTTTGATTTTGAAGCCGTACTTGAGCGGCCGCGCAAATATTGGAGCAACGAGCACATCGCCACGCTCAATTTGACTTATCGCCTGAGTTATCACGGGCTTACACGCCAATATCGCGTATCCCGCGTGGCGCAGGGTGCCCAGGCAGGCAGTAGCAGTCTGTATCAAAGTTTTAACACGCTGAACGAGGCCTTGCGTGTTTTGTCGCGCGTTCATGCATTGCCCCTCGTCACCCGCCAAGCCATCACCCCGGGCGAAACCTATATTGCCCGCGTGCGCTTGTCACTAGATCACAGCCAATTGCCCAAGCCATTCCAGATCGACGCCATCACCGACAGCGATTGGCGCATCAACGCCAAAACCATCGAATGGCAATTTACCGCGCCTGCCACCGGGGCAGGAACGGGAACCGTGCCATGAAGCTCGCGCTCATTCTGGCCGCAGCCTTAGCTGCGGTGCTGCTTTTTTTACTGGCATTTACCTCGGGCAACACGGCCTTCTTTGCGCAGTATTACCCTTGGCTATTGGCGCTGAATGGGCTCGCCGCGCTGGGCATGTTAGT
>JAYTIQ010000051.1:0-2096 GCA_043731705.1 Rugosibacter sp. | reverse complement strand
TCTTCGGGCATGGAGGGCCGGTGCGCTTTGTATTCGGGATACCAGTCTTCGCGGAAGGTTTTTCCCTTGGCGTCGAACACCACGGCGCGGTAATCTGCCTTATAGTCGGCTTCCAGCACGCGCAACATCGAGAGCACACCGCGGATGGCGCCAGTGGGTTCATTCGCGGCATTGCGTAAATCGGGCAGGGCATGAAAAGCGCGGTAGAGATAAGACGAGCCGTCAACGAGCAATAACGTGGGCATGGAGGAATAAGTAAATGAGTGTGAAAGACAAGTTGCCGGAAGGCTTTGAATTAACCCCCTCAGCACAGACCACAAGCGATTCGCGCGAGGCTTGGCGGGTGTTTGGCATTATGGCAGAGTTTGTCGAGGCGACCCAGCGTTTGGCGAGCGTGCGGCCCGCAGTGTCGATCTTTGGCAGTGCGCGTCTCGCGCCGGATTCTGCGGTTTATCGGCTGACCGAAAAAATCGCGCGCATGCTCTCGGATGCGGGTTTTTCGGTCATCTCGGGCGGGGGCCCCGGCGTGATGGAGGCGGCCAACAAAGGGGCGTTTGCAGGGAAAAGTCTTTCCGTTGGCCTTAACATCCAGTTGCCGCATGAGCAAAAGCCGAATCCCTATCAAGATATTTCGCAGAGCTTTCGCCATTTTTTTGCGCGCAAATACATGTTCGTCAAAGTGGCGGCAGCGTATGTGGTGATGCCCGGTGGTTTTGGCACGCTGGATGAATTGCTTGAGGCACTGACCTTGATTCAGACCGGAAAGAGTCCGCGCATCCCCATCATTCTTGTGGGCAGTGAATTCTGGACTGGCTTGCTGGACTGGCTGCGTACCCGGTTGGTGGCCGACGGCATGATTCATGCCGATGATATGAATCTGATTCAAGTGATTGATGATCCGCAAAGTATCCTGGATGCGATTTTTGATCATTATGAGGCCCGTGGATTTGCCCATCTGCCCGAAGAACACGAGCTCTTGCTCAACCTTTGATACACTGCAACTTACTGTACTGCCCCTTTAAGGAAACCGCCATGCGTCGTTATTTATTTGTCCTCTGTTCACTGTTTGCGCTGACTGTTGCAGCGCAAAGCACGCCACCGAAACTGGAGCCGTTGCCTGAGCCACCGCCACCACCGGCCGGTGTCGTGGATGAGTCGCTTGAGCCCCAGGTAACCATCAGCAAACGCGGGCAAGACAAGGTTGAGGAGTACCGCGTTCACGGCAAGTTGTACATGGTGAAGGTAACACCACCGCACGGCGTGCCGTATTACCTGATTGATAATCGCGGCGATGGCAGCTGGGTACGCGACGATGCCATCGGGGGTACACGGCTAAGCGTGCCGATGTGGGTGATTGGCACGTTCTGATCTTCCTGTTGTGAAGCAAGCTGCGCTGAAAAAGTCGGCGCTGGTGATACGCTGCGTAGCCTGGAGTTTGCTTCTGGAAAGCCTTCTTGGGAGACGGTGGTGAATACGCTACGGGCACGCGATATTGCCACATTCGGTCAGGTATTCACGCCAGTCTTGGTGGTAGAGCGCATGCTGTCCCTGCGCAAGAATACGGGCCGGGTGCTTGAACCCTCTTGTGGCGATGGCTCATTTTCTGCACGTCTGCCGGGTTGTGTGGCGATTGAACTGGATGCGGCACATTGTCCGCCAGACGCGCTCAATAGCGATTTTTTCGCCTATCCGCAGCACGAGCAGTTCGCGACGATCATCGGCAATCCGCCGTATGTAAAAGCGCGTGATATTGCACCATCAACGCGCCAGTATTTGCATTCGCGGTTGCTGGATGGGCATGCCAATCTGTATCTGCATTTCATCGAAAAATCCGTGCGTCATTTAGCGGCGGGCGGCGAGATTATTTTCATTACGCCACGTGATTTTTTGAAAGCCACGGGTGCCGCGCGGCTGAATACCTGGCTGTTTGAGCAGGGCACGATCACGCATTTTGAAGACTTGGGCGATGCAAGAATTTTTGCCGGTGCAACGCCCAATTGTGCAATTTGGCGGTTCGAGAAAGGCGATCTGAGTCATCGTTTGCACGATGGCCGCCGCATGGTGCTGGCGAACGGACAATTGATGTTCACTCGCAC
>JAYTIQ010000050.1:0-4761 GCA_043731705.1 Rugosibacter sp. | reverse complement strand
ATTTCTTGCCGACCACCAACCCGCTCGATGACCCGCTCTTGCAAAAAACGCAATAGTTTGGATTGCAGGGAAAAAGGCAGGTCACCAATTTCATCCAGCATCAGTGTACCTTTATGCGCTAACTCGATTTTCCCTGGGGTGGTTTTTGCCGCGCCGGAGAAGGCGCCTTTTTCATAGCCGAACAACTCGCTTTCGAGCAGGTTTTCGGGAATCGCTGCGCAATTGATCGCAACAAATCGGGCGTCACTTCGGGGGGATGCGTTATGTACGCCACGCGCCAGAAGCTCTTTGCCTGTCCCGCTTTCTCCTAGCAGCAACACCGTGGCATTGGTGGGAGCCACTTTTTCTATTGTGCGGCAAATGCGCAGCATTTCCGGGTCACGCGTAAGCAGCGTACCTAACGCATCGGGTTGCTGCATCGCTTGCAGACGGCGATTTTCTTGCTGCAAATCGTAAAACCGGAAAGCCCGCTCAACAGTCAAGTTCAGTGTTTCCGGCTCAAACGGCTTAACAAAAAAATCATAGGCACCCAGCGCAATGGCACGCAAAGCATTGGCCTGTTCATTCTGCCCGGTGACGACAATGATTTTTGTATCCGGGGCGATGGCCAGGATTTGTTCCAGCAGCTTGAAGCCTTCCGAGACGGAATCCGCATCGGGGGGCAAGCCGAGATCCATGGTGACTACTGCTGGGGTGTGGCGACGGATTTGTGACAGGGCACTTTCGCGGTCACCCGCGAGGAGTACTTCGTATTGGTCAAACGACCAGCGTATCTGTTTTTGTAATGCGGGGTCGTCTTCTACAACTAGTAATTGACGTAATTTTTCCGAGTTTTTTTCAGTGCTCATTTCATCTCCGGTTGCTGCAAATCGGACGTAGTTTGGATTTCAAGCAAGGGTAGCCTGACGCGAAAGCGGGTGCCAACATTTTCTTCGCTTTCAACATGAATTTCCCCACCTAATTCTTGTATGTATTGGCGACTTTCATAAGCGCCTATGCCCATGCCTGCCTGCTTGGTTGTTTGAAAGGGTTTGAAGAGGCGTTCGCGAATGAAATCAGCCGACATGCCTTGCCCGGTATCGCCCACTTCAATTTGTGCCATGCCTGCCTCCCGCCGAACGGCCATCCAGACTCGCCCGCTGGCGGGAGTCGCATCCAGCGCATTTTGCACCAAATGGCCGATAACTCGTTCAATTCGTTCTTCATGTCCGCGGATAGAGACGGCATCATGGATTTTGAGGTCAACCGCAGGCAAGGCGTCTGACTTTGATTTTTGCACTCGACGGGCAATTTCGTCGAGACTCACCCCGCTAAAACTGTCGGCAGGTGTTGCGCCTTCGCGTAACTGAAGCATCAACTGGCGCATCCGGTCGACTGCGTGATTAACCGTTAGCAGCATATCTTTTTGGAACTCGACATTGCCCGCATGACGTTCGGCATTGCGTACCATGAGCGACAGTTGTGTCAGGATGTTTTTCAAGTCATGCACGACAAAAGCGGACATGCGATTGAATGAGTCGAATTTGCGGGATTCAAGCAATGCTTCAGTGGCCTGCATCTGGGCCAGAAAAGTCGCGGCCTGGCGGCCGGCCGTTTTAAGCAGATCATTCACTTCCCAGTTGAGGTCTATCGGTGTGCGTGATGTGGTCAGGAGAACAAACCCTACCATGCCAGCGGATGTACGCAAGGGAATGACCAGCCAGGCATTAGGCATTTCAAGTAGCCACGGGGGCAGCGTTAAGTCGCCATAACGCCCCGGGCGTGAGCGAAACTCTTCCAGACTCAGCACCCAACCCGTGACATCCAGTGAGGTAATCATTGAACTGTTACTGGGTTCGATAACATCCGATGGCGGAAAATTCCAGCGTGCGGTTTGAACAAACTGGTTTCCCGAGGCATCTTTAGTCCACAGTGAGCCCGCCGGACTTTCAACCATCTCGCCCAGGCCGCGAATCACCTGCTGTCCCAGCTGCAGCACGCTGTTCTCGGAACACAGCGCATTGGTAAACTTGAGCCACTCTTCCCGGTAGTCATATCGATAGCGGAAAAAATTCTTCCCGATCACTACTTTGATGCGTGAGCGGATTGACCCGGAAAGCCCGAGCAGCATCAACAAAAGCAATGCCGCAAACAAGACAGCCATCTGCAAAGCACCGCCCCAGCTGCCCCCGAGATAGCGCACGTAATAACCCGCCGCAGAGGTGGCCAGAAGGTAGAGCCCGACCAAGGCGAGCGTGGTGGTCTGAAATACCGCTGTTTTGGATAGTGTCACGTTAAGCGGACGAGAGCGGGTGCGGTAAACCGTAAGAATCACCAGGGGGATGATGAACACATAGGCAAAGCCGCGAATGGCAAAAGCGTCTTCGTCTATATGCCTGAACATGACGGCTGTTGAATAGTAATAGAGGTCGAACAAGAAAATAGCTACCAGCCCGATGGCTAATGGCTTGATGTTCCAGCGCGAATCCTCAGTTGTGTTTCTGTACAACTGCTCGACCAGCACAATGCCAAATATCACCAGCGCGAGCCCGGCGTAATGTGCCGTATGTTCAGCAACGAGAGACAGTGGATCAATGAGTCGGAAACTTTGGCTAAACAAGCTGATAAAAACGAGTGTGCCGCCGACAAAAATCAAACGGGTTGGGCGCCATTGTGGCGGAGGGCTGCGATCGGTCGAAGCAGGCAGCAAGAGCAGAGTGAGCAACATGAACCAAGCGCCGTAACGCAGAGCATCCAGCGCTTCATGAATAGGCGGCAACGCGGCGGCATTGAGCAGATGAACGCTGGCACCTGTGGCTGCCCATAAGCTGGAAAGTGCGACAGCCGATATCAGTGCGTAGTTAGTGCGGTTTGGCGCCGTGGTACGGCGCAGGCGCACCAAGTGCACCGTCAAGGCAATGTAGCCCAGAGTGGCCAGCCCATAGCCCCATAAGGCAAGGAGTGATAGCTCGCTATTCATGATGTGGCAGATTGTACACTGCATGACATGGTCTTAATTCATGCGGAGCGGCTTGCGGTTTGGCGGTCATTAAGTCACTTCGCATGTATGAGATGCCGCTAAAATCTTGGCAAGCGATGTTTATATAAAGTCGGCGCTGGTGAGACGGCGTGCGGGGCACTGCACAAGCGCTGAGATTGGTTGCATCCAGAGAACGGCAACCTATTCATTGGAAAAGGTGCGATTTTGAAAAAATTTCTTAAGTCGGCGCGAAAACGGTTGGCCAAGCTTAAATGCCGAATACATGGCGGGAAAAAAATTCTCATCCTGTGCGATTCGCATGGCGGAGTGCTTGAGTACATTCACGATAATGACTTGCTCTTGCCTCACTATATCAATTGCGAAGTAGTTCGCGGTGCAACAGCGTATGGGTTGAATAATGATCAATCATCGACCCGGTCTTTTCTTAAATTCTCGCAAGCCATCGAACGTTACCCGACTTTTGACGTGACAGGCATCATGCTGGGTGAGGTGGATTGCAGTGTGACCTTATGGGCTGTTGCCCAGAAGCGGGGTGTTGTTGCCGCTGAGCTGATTCCGCAAGCCATACGTGGATATCAGCGGCTGATTGATTATTTGCAGTCCAACGGAAAATCAAGGATTGTTTTATTCGGCAGCATTTTGCCCACGGTCAGTGATGAGCAACAAGCGTTTCAACTCGAGCCCTTGCGACGCAACGCAAGGGCTGATCAGCGACAAAGAACAGCGCTGGTTTTAGCGTTCAACCAGCAACTCCAGGCGTTGGCTAAAGAGTCAGGGCTAGACTATCTCGATATTACGCAAGAAACCCTGGATGAAAAAACCGGCTTGGTGAATCAAGCGTTCGTGATTCACGACCGAATTGATCACCATCAGTCACAAGCCATGACAGCACCGTTCTGGTGTGGCAAATTACGTGCAACCTCTGCGCTGAACGACTGAAAAGTCGGCACCCCAAGGGGGCTTCCTTCGGGGTGTATTAGTGAAGCGGTGGCTGCTTAATTCAGCGTGTCTGATTCAGCAAAGCCGAAGTGAATGGCACCGGTATCCTTGGCAGTCTTTGAAAATGGCAGAAGCTGGCGATACTTTTCCGGGTCGCGGCAGGCAATAGTGACGACATAAACGATATACCAAGGGTTATCGTTGCTGCTTTGATAAATCACCTGGAACCCTTGTTCTTCCAACAGGCGTTCGATACACATTGGGGTGGGTCGCCACCAGTCGCCGAACGAGCCTTCGATGTAATGCACCTGTTGCAGGAATGGCGTTACCAGAATAACGGTGTCATGACTCAAGGCGCAGATGTTGGCGATGGCTTTCTTGATATCGAAGACATGCTCCAGTACGGTGTGGTTGAAGGCAACCTGGTATCGGCCCGCAAGCTCTTGTTTCAGATCGGCTTCAAGGTCGATGAATACCTCACCATCCACGCCGGTAATGCCGCTCTCGCCCCGATAGTTGGATACACCATAGGATTTTGCCGCAGGAAAATAATCTCGGTAATGTCCGCCGGTTTTGTCTTCGTCACGCCAGCCGCTGACGTTGATGACGGCACCATCAAACAGCGGAGCGAATTTTCGTAACTCGGCATTCGACCAGTCGCGCGGCCTGATCTCATTGCGGGCGATGCGTTTCATGGCGTTGGCCATACTGCGCTGCAAGGCGAGCAGGCTGGATTGAAAAAAGGTGCCAAAGAGCGGCAGACGCATCAATCCGGTGAATAAGGTTTCGATTATTTTCAAGTGATTTTCTCCGATCATTCAGGCCGGCTTCAGCGCGCCGCT
>JAYTIQ010000049.1:0-11606 GCA_043731705.1 Rugosibacter sp. | reverse complement strand
GATACGCAAGTGTTATTGCACGCCATGAACTACGCGGCCACTTTTGATTTTCCTGTCTGGCTGCAAGCACAAGACCCGTTTCTTGCCCAACAAGGCGTCGCACACGATGGTGAAATCGCCGCACGACTGGGACTAACCGGCATTCCTGTGGCAGCAGAAACCATTGCACTGGCCACGCTGTTGCAGCTAGCCCGTGAAACCGGCGTGCGCCTGCATGTGACGCGTATTTCTTCTGCAGCAAGTATCGACATGATCGTTGCTGCCCGTGCAGCGGGCATTGCTGTCACCTGCGATACCGCTGTGCATTACCTGCATTTATGCGACCACGATATTGGCTTCTTCAATCCGCATGCGCGTCTGGACCCGCCGTTACGCGCCCAGCGTGATCGTGATGCGTTGCGTAACGGCTTGGCCTCAGGTGCAATCACGGCCGTATGTTCCGACCACACACCCGTCGATGATGATGGCAAACAAAAACCATTTAGCGAGGCTGAAATCGGCGCCACGGGCCTGGAGCTCTTGCTGCCATTGACCTTGAAATGGGCGCAGGAAATGCAGGTGCCACTCCTCACGGCGCTGGCGCGCATCACGTCAGACCCGGCACGCATCATGGGCGTGAATGCCGGTCGGCTGGAGGTGGGGCTACCGGCGGACATTTGCGTGTTTGACCCGGCCGCCGATTTTCATGTCACCCGAAAAAATCTCAAAAGCCAGGGCAAGAACACGCCCTTTCTCGGCCTGGAACTTCCCGGCCGCGTACGCTACACACTCATTGATGGCCATTTAGCCTACGATAGCGCAAGCTGATTAGTTACTGGCTGGGTTCAGCTTCGCCGCAACACTGGCTGCACCAATGCCTACCACCCGCACCCGCTTGGCCCGAGAAGCTTCGCCCGATAACAACGTCACCGCTCGTTTGGGTACTGCCAGATGCAGCGCAAGAAAAGCAATTAGCTGCGCATTGGCTTGGCCTTCCACCGGCGGCGCATGCAATCGAATCTTGAGGGCTTCGCCATGCAAGCCCACCACTTCAGTTTTTTCGCGCCCGGCTGGATGTACAGCGTCAGCGTGACGCCATCTTCATCCGCCCGCAACCAGCTCATCCTGCCAGCACCACCCAGCGCAGGCGCTCTAAAACCATCATGCCCATTTGCACCAACAAAATGAACGCCAGCGGCGAGAGGTCTATCCCGCCAATGTTGGGTATCCAACGGCGAAATGGGCGCAGCAAGGGGCGGCTGATCGCATTAAAAACATCTGCCATAGGTGCATGCGGATTCACCCAGGAAAAAATGGCCGACACCAGCACCGCACCTAGCAGCAGGTAACCAGCAATCTTGAGCGCAGCCAACACCGCCAATAAAGCCACCATAAAAATCGGCGCTGGTGATACGGCGAGCAACGTGCCGGATAACCCTAATGTCAAGCCTAAAAGGAGTGCTTGTGTCAGCCAGGCTAGCAGTAGGCTCGCCATATCCCACCCAAACAATCCGGGAATGATTCGCCGCACAGGACGCACGATCCAATCCGTCATCGCAATAACAAATTGCCCCAGCGGATTACGAAAAGGTGCCTTGACCATTTGCAAAATGAATCGGGTCAGCAGGGCCACCGTGAGAAAACCACTCACGGCATCCAGCAGAAAAATAAATAGTTGTATCAGCATTGAATACGTTACCTTGTCTAGACGTTTTGCTTACCCGTTTTGCTTGCCCAGTGTCTCGCCTAACTCACGCCCGCGCGCGTTAGCCGCCAGCACGCCTTGCCCGATAGCAGCGGCCACACCCTGCACGGCAAACGCCTGCAACGCCGCTTCGGTTGTTCCGCCTTTGGATGTCACCCGTTCGCGCAATGTCGTAATACTTTCGCTACTTTTTGCCGCCAGTTGCGCTGCGCCAAGAAAGGTTTGCACGGTCAATTGGCGCGCGGATTCCGCATCCAGGCCCAATTTGCGTGCGGCAGATTCAATCGCCTCAATGAAATAAAACACGTACGCCGGACCACTCCCCGAAATGGCAGTCACCATATCCATTTGCGCTTCATCTTCAACCCAGACACAAGCGCCCACCGCGTGGAGAATTTTTTCAACTTCGCCGCGCTCATCATGATCGACACAGGGATCGGCAAATAGCCCGGTAATGCCTGCGCCTATCAGTGCAGGAGTATTCGGCATGGCACGAACTATTTTGCCATAGCCCAGCCAGGCGGCCATATCAGCCACGCGCAAACCGGCCGCGATGCTGAGTACCACTTGCTGCGTGAGCTTGCCAGCAAGAGGTTCCATGGCCGTTTTCATCTGCTGCGGCTTGACGGCCAGAACCAGCACATCACAGTGCAGCGCGGCGGCATCGACTACTGCAACAGCTCGCACGCCAAAAATTTCCGTGATGCGTTCCCGTGCCTCCTGAAAAGGCTCCACCACCTGAATAGCTGCTGCAGAAAAGCCTTTTTTTTGCATCCCGCCGATTAAAGCAGTGGCCATATTGCCGCCGCCGATAAATGTAATTTTCATTAACTTTCCTATTTTAATTAATCACATGGGTTTGTCGTTCGCCAAAAATGGCCGTGCCCACACGCACCATTGTTGCCCCTGCAAGAATTGCTGCTTCCAAATCATGTGACATGCCCATCGAGAGGGTATCCAAAGCCAGGCCCTCAGAGTTAAGCTGAAAAAATAGCGTGCTCAGCTGAGCAAAATTTTGGCGTTGCAGCACAGCGTCATCGGTTACTGCAGGAATCGCCATCAGCCCACGCAAGCGCAAATGAGGCAACGCGGTTATCGCATGTGCCAAGGCTGAAGCCGCAGCCGGTGCACAACCGCTTTTTGATGCCTCGCCTGACACATTCACCTGAACGCACACTTGCAACGGCGGCAAATGGGCAGGACGCTGAACCGCTAATCGTTCAGCAATTTTTAACCGCTCAACTGAATGCACCCAGGCAAAATTTTCAGCGACCACGCGTGTTTTATTGCTTTGCAGTGGGCCAATAAAATGCCATTCCAGATTCAGATCGGCAAGTTCAGCAATTTTTTCTATGCCCTCTTGCACATAGTTTTCGCCAAAAGCCCCTTGCCCGCAGGCAGCGGCTTCGCGCACGCACACAGCGGGCCAGGTTTTGGATACGGCAAGCAACTGCACAGCATCAGCCCGGCGCCCTGCCGCAGCGCAGGCCGCAATAATTCGGTTGCGAACAGCTTGCAAGTTGATTGAGATTGTTGTCATATAACGCCCTGAAAGTATATCGCACCCCATTTACAGGAAAAAAACATGGACATTACCGAGTTACTCTCCTTCGTTGTCAAGAATAATGCGTCCGACTTGCACCTTTCTTCTGGCTTGCCACCGATGATTCGCGTACATGGTGATGTGCGCCGGATTAATCTGCCGCCGATGGAACATAAAGAAGTGCACGGCATGATTTACGACATCATGAACGATGGTCAGCGCAAGGTGTATGAAGAAAATCTGGAGTGTGACTTTTCTTTTGAAGTACCCAATCTGGCTCGCTTTCGGGTCAATGCGTTTGTGCAGAACCGCGGTGCTGCCGCAGTAATGCGCACCATTCCCTCAAAAATTCTTTCATTGGATGATTTAAAAGCACCCAAGATTTTTGCCGAACTCGCCGATCAGCCGCGTGGTATTGTGTTGGTCACCGGGCCTACCGGCTCGGGCAAATCAACCACGCTGGCCGCGATGGTGAATCACAAGAATGAAAACGAGTATGGCCATATTCTGACCGTGGAAGACCCTATAGAATTTGTGCATGAATCAAAAAAATGCCTGATCAACCAGCGCGAAGTCGGCCCACACACACTTTCATTTAATAACGCTCTGCGCAGCGCCTTGCGCGAAGATCCGGATGTCATTCTGGTCGGCGAAATGCGTGATCTAGAAACTATTCGCTTGGCGCTATCCGCCGCAGAAACTGGCCACCTGGTGTTTGGCACCTTGCACACCTCATCCGCTGCCAAGACGATCGACCGCATCATTGATGTGTTTCCAGCAGCAGAAAAAGAAATGGTGCGTTCCATGTTGTCCGAATCACTAAAAGCCGTTATTTCGCAAACTCTGTGCAAAACCATGGACGGCACAGGGCGCGTCGCAGCACACGAAATCATGATCGGCACGCCAGCCATTCGCAATCTGATCCGCGAGGGTAAAGTCGCCCAGATGTACTCAGCTATCCAGACTGGCCAGCAATTTGGCATGCAAACCCTCGATCAAAATCTGCAAGATATGGTTAAACGACGCATTGTTTCACCCACCGAAGCGCGCAGTAAAGCGTCAAACAAAGATAACTTCCTCGGCTAAATCACCTAGCTCTTCCAAAAGATAAAACAGGACAGAAAACATAATGGAACGCGACGAAGGCTTAAAGTTCATGTACCAGCTGCTGGGCATGATGATGCAAAAAAAAGGGTCCGACTTATTCATTACCGCAGGCTTTCCGCCGGCAATGAAAATCGATGGCAAGATGACACCCGCTACTACTCAGGTTTTATCCCCACAGCATACGCAAGAGCTGGCGCGTGCCATCATGAATGACAAACAGGCGGCAGCATTTGAAGAAACCAAAGAAGCCAACTTCGCCATTTCTCCCTCGGGCATTGGCCGCTTTCGAGTAAATACTTTTGTGCAACAAGGGCGTGTAGGCATTGTGTTGCGGACCATCAATGTGCAGATTCCTGATTTTGATGAGCTCAAATTACCGCCTGTGCTCAAGGATGTGGTCATGGCCAAACGCGGTCTGGTGCTCTTTGTCGGTGGTACGGGTTCTGGTAAATCAACCTCTCTGGCGGCGATGATTGGCTACCGCAACCAGAACAGTCACGGCCACATCATCACCATCGAAGACCCGGTGGAATATGTGCATGAACATAGAAATTGCATCATCACCCAGCGTGAAGTGGGCGTCGATACCGAATCGTGGGAAATCGCGTTGAAAAACACCTTGCGTCAGGCGCCGGACGTGATTCTGATTGGTGAAATTCGTGATCGGGAAGTGATGGAACATGCCATTGCCTTTGCCGAAACCGGTCACCTGGCACTCGGTACGCTGCATGCAAATAACTCTAACCAGGCGCTGGATCGCATTATCAACTTCTTCCCCGAAGAACGTCGTCCACAGCTGTTAATGGATCTCTCGCTGAACCTCAAAGGCATCGTCTCGCAGCGACTGATTCCGCTCAAAGAGGGTAAAGGCCGTGCAGCAGCCGTCGAAGTGTTGCTCAATTCACCGTTGATCTCCGATCTTATCTACAAAGGCGATGTACACGAAATAAAGGAGGTCATGAAAAAATCGCGCGAGTTGGGTATGCAAACTTTCGATCAAGCCTTATTTGATTTGCACGAAGAAGGCCGTATTAGCTATGACGATGCCCTGCGCTTTGCAGACTCAATGAACGAAGTCCGCCTGATGCTCAAGCTGCATGGCAGAGAGGCGCAAACAAGGGATCTGCATTCGGGTATCGGCCACCTGGATATCGTTTAATTCATGAAACAAGCCAATCACCCCACCCAGACTAGCGATTCAACGCGTGCCGCGCTGGAAAGCATTGAGCATCTGACAAAAAAAATCTGTGCATTGTGGGGGACACCCGAGCTCAACATATTCATTCGCCACCTCATTCTGGATTCACGCAACGGCTCGCGCCAGGGGCTGCCTATGGATGTCGCTGCTGAAATGACTTTTATTGCTGAAACCAACACCTTTGTTCGCGCCCATGCTGCGGCAAAACGCCTTGACATAAAATTCAGCGAGGCGCTGGCTTTGACTGAAGCAGAAGATAGTCAGCCGCTGAAATTTGATCTCTTCGATGATCCGTTTGTTTCGCGTGACACCTTAGCCGGCAAAGCAGATCGGGAACGATTCAATCCAGCAGCGATTGCCCCGGTTCCACGCCGGTCAAGCCACGCGCCAGCGAAAAGCCAAATCACCGGGTTGCTTGCACTTTTGTCAATACTGGTCCGCAGCAAGTGGCTGTGGGCGACAGCCTTGGTAGTAGTTGGGTACAAAGTTGGCTACAAAATTGTCTGGCCCTGGATGCACAGTTTGCTTTAACCCACCTGATTATCACGCTCTTGTGCTGATACGTTGCGCCGAGCACTGCCAGCAACCATATCAAAGCCATACAAACGGCATTCCAGCGCACCGTTATACAAAGGAATTTTGCGTGAAGTCTGCAAGCGAATCAGCTTGGGCAACTGGGTATCGGCAGAAAGAAACCAGCAATGCCAGCCTGCAAAATGCTGCTTTAAAGCATTCCCCAGCAAGGGATAAAACGCCGCCAGGTCTTGTGCACTACCGAGTCGCTCACCATAAGGTGGATTAGCCACCAGCACGCCACTCGCAGCAGGTGCCGTGCGTTGCAGCAAGTCAGATTTTTCCAGCACCACCAAACCATCCAAGCCGGCATGTGCCAAATTCTGCCGCGTGCGATTCACGGCATCGGCATCTATATCGCTGCCAAAAATCATTAACGAGCCGTCTGCCATGCGTCGCCGTTCCGCCACTTCGCGCTGCAGTCTGCGCCATAGTCCAGCATCAAAAGTTTTGTGATGTTCAAAACCAAAACCACCGGGTTCGCGGGACAATCCCGGCGCATCATCCAGCGCCATTTGCGCAGCTTCCAGCAAAAACGTGCCGCTGCCGCACATCGGGTCAAGCAGCGGCGTGCCGGGTTGCCAGCCTGCCAGGCGCAAAATGCCTGCTGCCAGATTTTCTTTCAGTGGTGCGCCGACCTTGGCCAGCTTGTGGCCACGCAGGTAGAGCGGTTCGCCGGAAGTGTCGAGATAAAGCGTTGCCGTGCGATCGGTCAGAAACAGATGAATGCGCACTTCGGGGTTTTTGGTATTCACGCTGGGGCGGCGCGTGGTCTCGGCGCGAAAGCGGTCGCACACCGCATCCTTGACTTTCAGCGTGATGAATTCCAGGCTTTTGAGAGGCGATTTGATGGCGGTGACATACACCCGGATCGAACGATCGACTGAGAACAGCTGAGGCCAGTTCGTGTCATACGCCAGCTTGTAAATATCTGCTTCGTTGAAATAGTCGGCGCTGGCGATACGGTGCAGCAAGCGCGTGGCGATGCGCGATTCGAGATTCACGCGATAGGCAAACTCCAGGTTGCCGCAAGCCGCAACGCCGCCTGCTACGGCGCGCACTTCTTTTCCACCGCAGACGGTTAAATCTTCCGCTAATAATTCTTCCAGACCGCGTGGACAGGTTGCAAAATAATTATTCATCAAAAATTAACAACTTTCAAAAAGAAGGTTTGACCACAACCAATAGGCAAATGGCAATGAGTGCCAGCACGGGGATTTCATTGAACCAGCGGAACCAGATATGGCCATGCGGCACGGCTCCGCCAGTAAATTGTGCCAGCAATCGGCCACACCAGAAGTGGTAGACGACGAGCCCGGCCACCAGCGTGGTCTTGGCATGCAGCCAGCCGCCAGAAAATCCATAACCGAACCACAGCCAGAAACCGAGAGCTATCGCCAGCGCGGCGATCGGCGTGACAAAACGATACAGCTTTTTTGCCATCAACAGCAGTCGCTCGCGCTCGGCAACACTAGCGACGGGCACCAGCGCCAGATTGACAAAAATGCGCGGCAGATAAAACAGACCGGCGAACCAGCTCACGACAAATACGATATGAAAGGTTTTTATCCAGAGCATGTGTTTTCCTTTTCCTCAAGGCATGTCATGACGGTTGGGTAGCGTAAACGCAGGCCGAGCTCACGCTTCATGCGCGTATTGTCGAGCTGCCGCGATTCGCTCATAAACGACCACTGCAGCGGCGAGACACGTTGCTGAACTGCCTCGCGCGGCAAGCGTGGCGCACGCGGCAGGGCGAAACTATCCGCCAGCAGATCAAACCATTCGCCCATCCAAAGCCTTGAGTCGTCGCTGATGTTATATGTGCGGTTGGGGCGGCCCCGATGCAAAGCCGCAAGGCAGGCGCGCCCAAGGTCGGCGGCATGAATATGGTTGGTGTAATTATCCTGCTGTGGCAAAAACAGCGGCAAGCCTTGGCGCAAACGCTCCAGCGGCAAACGATCAGCGGCATAAATGCCTGGTGCGCGCAGGATACTGACACCGCAGGCAAATGCCCGCAACTGCATTTCAGCATCTACTCGCCGTATCGCCCGCGCCGACTTTGTGGCCAATGCGTGGGATTCACGCACCTGCTCCCCATGACAATCGCCGTACACGCCGCTCGTACTGATATACACCAAGCGGCGTGGTAAAATTTTTCCTTGTCGCAACACGCCAAGCAAGTGTTTTGTTCGCCTATCGGACACGCCTGTGGCAGAGGGTGGCGCGCTGTGAATCACGGCATTTGCTACACCCGCCAGACGCCGCAACGTTGCAGGCTGATCAAGATCGCCTTTGATCTGACGCACCCCCAGGGCAGCTAACTGGGGATCGCGCGTACGTACCAGCGCTATCACCTGCCAGCGTTGCAGCAATTGCGGGAGAATACGCCGCACGACGTCACCACAACCCACAATTAATATTCTTCGAGAACTCTTTTTTTTCACTAGACAATTATCGCATGGCCTCTATTCAACCCGTTGCAACGCTTCCTTTGCGCGTCACGCTGACACCTAGCGCGCATAGTTTTTTAACCCATGGCGAAGACAGCTTGCTGCAAGCCGCACTGGATGCCGGATTTATTCTCCCCTATGGCTGCCGTAATGGCGCCTGTGGCTCATGCAAAGGCAAGGTGCAAGAAGGGCTGGTCGACCATGGTGATAGCCAGCTCGGTGCCTTGTCACTGGCCGACCGCGCCGCAGGCTATGCGTTGTTTTGCTGTGCCAGGCCTGTAACTGACGTAGTGCTGGAATGCCGCGAAGTCAGCAGCACAAATGACATTCCCGTCAAAACGCTGCCGTGTCGTGTTGAAAAAATCGAACGGGTTGCCGAAGATGTGATCGTGCTATCGCTAAAGCTGCCCGTGAATGAGCACCTGCAATTTCTGGCCGGGCAATATATTGAGTTCTTGCTCAAGGACGGAAAAACACGCGCCTTCTCTATTGCCAATGCTCCACATAGCAAAGGGCTACTCGAACTGCATATCCGGCAGGTGGTGGGCGGTGAATTCACTTCGCATATATTCAGCCACATGAAAGTAAAAGAAATTCTGCGCCTGCGGGGTCCCCTGGGCACATTTTTCCTGCGTGAACCCGCTGATAAACCCATAATTTTTGTGGCAGGGGGCACCGGCTTTGCGCCGATCAAGAGCATCATCGAGCATGCGCTGCAAAGTGGCGTGCAACATGGCCAACTGCGGCCGCTGACGCTCTACTGGGGCGCGCGCAACCGGGCGGGTTTGTATCTGCATGAATTGGCGCAACGCTGGGCAGCGGAACATGAGCACATCCGCTATGTGCCGGTGCTCTCCGAACCCACGGCAGAAGATCAATGGACTGGCCGCACGGGGCTGGTGCATCAGGCGGTGCTGGAAGATCAATCATCGCTTGGCGAATTTCAGGTTTACGCCTGCGGCGCACCGGCGATGGTAGAAGTGGCGCAACGCGATTTCATTGCGCAGGGATTGCCGACGGAAGAGTTTTTTGCGGATGTATTTACGTTCGCCAGTGCAAGCGCTTAACTTTCACATTGCACGCCGTGTTACCAGCGCCGTCCTACTGGATACTGCTGCGCATAACTTTTTACGCTACTCGCCCAGATAAGCCGCCCGCACGCGCGGGTCGGCCAGCAGCTTGTCGGCGCTGTCGCTCAGGGTAATCGCGCCGCTTTCCATGACATAGCCACGGCTGCACACGGTGAGCGCAAGCCGCGCGTTTTGCTCGACCAGCAGTATCGTCACGCCGCTTTGCGCCACGCTGCGGATGGCATCGAACACGGTTTTCACCATCAGCGGCGCGAGTCCCATCGACGGTTCATCGAGCAGCAGCAGTTGCGGCTTGCCCATCAGGGCGCGGGCTATGGCCAGCATCTGCTGCTCGCCGCCAGAGAGCGTTCCCGCCAGTTGCCGCCGGCGTTCCGCCAGGCGCGGAAACAGCGCATACATGCGCGCTTCATCTGCCAAAACCGCCGTGCGTTCATCCTTATGGTGGCGGTGATACGCGCCCATGGCCAGGTTTTCCGCCACGGTCAGGCGCGCGAACACGCCGCGCCCTTCGGGCACCAGCGCCAGCCCCTGGCTGATCAGCGCATGGGCAGGCAAGGCATCAATGCATCGCCCTGCGTAATGGATTTCGCCGTCCGCCGGAATCATGCGCGCCAGCGCTTTCAGCGTGGACGTTTTGCCCGCGCCATTGGCGCCAATCAGGCATACCATTTCGCCCGCAGCCACGCTGAAGGAAATGCCTTTCACCGCCGTGATGCCGCCGTAATGAACCTTGAGGTTCATTACTTCAAGAAGATGACCTTCCCCCCGTCCCCCTTCCCGCGGAAGGGGGTGACCGTGCATGTTCGCTGCGCTCGAATCATTCATGGTCCGTGCCAAGATAAGCCTCGATCACTTTGGGATTGCGCTGCACTTCGGCGGGCACGTCGTCCGCAATTTTCTGCCCATAATCCAGCACGGCGATGCGGTCGCACAGCCCCATCACCAGCTTGATGTCATGCTCGATGAGCAGCACGGTGTAGCCATCCTTGCGCAATCTGACAATCAATCCGCGCAGTGCCTCAGTTTCGGTGGCATTCATGCCGGCGGCGGGTTCGTCCAGCGCCAGGAGTTGTGGTTCAGTCGCCAGCGCGCGGGCAATTTCCAGCCGCCGCTGATCGCCATAGGAAAGGTTTTTCGCCAGGTCGTCAGCACGTGCGGCAATGCCCACATAGGCCAGCAGTTCGTCAGCGCGCTGGCGAATCGCGGCTTCTTCTTCGCGTTGCGCACGGCTGCGCAGCACCGCCCCGGCAACGCCGACTTTGCTGCGCGCATGGCGGCCGACCATGACATTCTCACGCGCGCTCATGTTGGCAAACAGGCGAATGTTCTGGAAGGTGCGCGCAATGCCGGCTTGCGCGACGCGATGCGGCTCGCCCAGCGGCAGCGGGCTGCCCGCGAAAATCACCTCGCCCTCATCGCGCGGATAGAGACCCGTCAGCACATTGAAAAACGTGGTCTTGCCTGCGCCGTTCGGCCCGATCAGGCCATAGATTTCGCCGCGTTGTATGGATAGGGAAACATCTTGCAGCGCACGCACGCCGCCAAAACGTTTGCCGATGTTGCGCGCCTCGAGGAGGGGCAGCGGCAGTGCCGTCATCGGGAATTGAATTCCTGACGATGGCGCGGGTCAGGCCACAAGCCGGACGGGCGATACAGCATCACAGCAACCAGCGCTACACCAAACAGTAGCATGCGCAGGTTTTCCGGATCGACCAGCACCTGCCCGAAAACCGCCTGCTGCACCGGCCCCGCGCCATGGCGGAAGGCTTCGGGCAAGACGGTCAGCACCAGCGCGCCGAGAATCACGCCGGGAATATGCCCCATGCCGCCGAGCACCACCATGCACAACACCATGATCGACTCCATCAGGCTGAAACTTTCCGGCGAGACGAATTCCTGAAAGCTGGCGAACAAGCCACCCGCCAGGCCGCCAAAGCTCGCGCCCATGGCAAAGGCCAGC
>JAYTIQ010000048.1:0-16864 GCA_043731705.1 Rugosibacter sp. | reverse complement strand
AGTGCAAAAAAGCGCTAACAGAAGCCGCTGGCGAGATGGATAAAGCAGAAGAAATTCTGCGCGTTAAGCTTGGTAGCAAGGCATCCAAGGCGGCAAGTCGCGTCGCGGCTGAAGGTGTAGTTGCGATGCATATCAGTGCTGATGGCAAGTTGGGCAGCATTCTGGAAATCAATTCGGAAACTGACTTTGTTGCCAAGAACGATGATTTTCTCAAGCTGGCTGCCGATTGCGCCGCTTTGGTTGCTACAAAAAATCCGGCTGATATCGCTGCATTATCTGCGTTGGAGTTAGGTGGCGGCACGGTTGAATCCCTGCGCATGGCGTTGGTTGGAAAGATTGGCGAAAACATGAGCTTGCGCCGTTTTGTGCGCTTTGAAGCAAAGGGCAAGTTGGCTTCGTATATTCATGGCGGCTCGAAAATTGGGGTCATGGTGGATGTGGTGGGTGGCGATGAGTCCCTGGCTAAAGATATTGCGATGCATATCGCAGCCTCTAAACCGAAGTCACTGGATTCGTCCGGAGTTTCTGCCGAACTGCTGGAAACAGAGCGTCGTATTGCTATAGAAAAGGCGCGTGAATCAGGCAAACCTGAAGCCATGCTGGAAAAAATCGCTGAAGGCACTGTACAAAAATATTTGCGCGATGTCACATTGTTAGGTCAGGTGTTTGTCAAGGCCGCAGATGGTAAGCAAACCATTGAACAGCTTTTGAAAGCCAAGGACGCTTCAGTTGCCAGCTTTACCTTGTATGTCGTAGGTGAAGGCATCGAGAAAAAGGTGACGGACTTTGCTGCTGAAGTTGCTGCCCAAGCTGCTGCGGCGGCAGGAAACAAGTAATACATGGCCGCGCCAAAATTTCGCCGTATTTTGCTCAAGCTCTCGGGCGAGGCGCTGATGGGGGACGATGCTTATGGCATCAATACCCCGATGCTCACTAGCATTGTGGCTGAAATTAAAGGCGTGGTTGATCTAGGGGTTGAAGTCGGCGTGGTCATTGGCGGGGGCAATATTTTCCGTGGCATGTCGGGTGTGGCTACCGGCATGGACCGAGCCACAGCGGATTACATGGGCATGCTGGCCACCGTGATGAACGGGATGGCTTTGTCAGATGCCATGCGTCAGGCCGGACTTGGCGCCCGGGTGCAGTCTGCACTCAATGTTGAACAGGTCGTTGAGCCCTATATTCGCGGCAAGGCCATTCGGTATCTTGAAGAAGGTAAAGTGGTTATTTTTGCGGCGGGTACGGGGAATCCCTTTTTTACGACAGATACCGCAGCGGCGCTACGCGGTGCGGAAATTGGCGCCGAAATTGTCTTGAAGGCGACAAAGGTGGATGGTATCTATACTGCGGATCCTAAAAAAGACGCTGCGGCAACACGTTTTGCGCGCATCAGTTTTGATGAGGTGATGCAGCGCAATCTTGCTGTTATGGATGCCACCGCGTTTGCCTTGTGTCGAGATCAAAAGCTGCCGATCAATGTATTTTCAATTTTTAAATCAGGCGCGCTCTTGCGTGTGGTGATGGGCGAAGACGAAGGAACATTGGTTCACGTTTAAACCCGTTAGGCCATGTGCCGGCACGTATGCAGGCGTTTAATTCAGGAGTCTTTTGATGATCCCCGAGCTGAAAAAAATCACCGAACAAAAGATGCAAAAGAGTTTGGAGTCGCTGCAAGCTGATCTGGCCAAAGTACGCACTGGCCGAGCGCATACGGGCATACTGGATCATGTGCAAGTGGATTATTATGGCTCGCCCATGCCGATCAACCAAGTTGCAAATATCACTCTGCTCGATGCGCGAACGATTGGTGTGCAACCATGGGAAAAGCCCATGGTGCCCAAAGTTGAAAAGGCCATTCGTGATGCTGATCTAGGGCTCAACCCGGCGACACAAGGCGATGTAATTCGTGTGCCAATGCCGGCTTTGACCGAAGAGCGTCGCCGCGACTTGATTAAAGTCGTGAAGCATGAAGGTGAAAATGCCAAGATCGCGATCCGTAATCTGCGTCGCGATGGCAATACACATCTTAAGGAAGCGCTGAAAAATAAAGAGATTTCTGAAGATGATGAGCGTCGCGCGCAAGATGATATCCAGAAACTGACCGATCGCTCTGTGCTTGAGGTGGACAAGCTGCTAGCCGATAAAGAAAAAGATTTGCTGGCGGTTTGACCCACGTCACTGCAATTGTCTTGCACCGAACTGCGAAGAAACTCTAATGGCAAAATTCACGAGTTCAACCCAGACGATACCGAGTGTCAGCGATATTCCACGACATGTTGCCATGATCATGGATGGTAATGGGCGTTGGGCAAAAAAGCGTTTTTTGCCACGCGTGGCGGGTCATAAACGGGGTGTTGAGACTGTTCGTGCGATGGTAAAGGCTTGCATTTCGCAAGGCATTGAGTACCTTACCCTGTTCGCTTTTTCTTCGGAAAACTGGCGTCGTCCCGCCGATGAAGTTTCGTTTTTGATGAATCTTTTTTTCACTGCACTACAGGGTGAAATTAGCAAACTACATGCGAATGGTGTTTGTTTGCATGTAGTGGGCGACTTGCAAGCTTTTGAGCCGCAATTGTTGGCATTGATTCAAGAAGGCGAAGCGCTCACCGCCAACAATACGCGCCTGACGCTGACGATTGCTGCCAACTATGGTGGCCGCTGGGATATCTTGCAGGCGGCCAATCAGTTAGCGCTGGCTCATCCCGAAAAAATCGGGCATTACACCGAGGCTGATTTGATTCCTCATTTGATGATGGCATATGCGCCTGAGCCCGATCTATTCATTCGCACGGGCGGGGAGCAGCGCATCAGCAATTTTTTGCTGTGGCAATTGGCCTATAGCGAATTTTATTTTACCGATACGTTGTGGCCTGACTTCACTGAGTCCGCGTTAAGTGAAGCGATTCTCTCTTACCAGCAGCGTGAGCGCCGTTTTGGGCGAACGGGTGATCAGATAAACGAGCAGAAAAATGATCAAACAAGCTCGGTTGCCGTATCACCAGCGCCGACTTTATAGCAACTCATGAGTTTGCAATTGGCCGTGGCTGTGTCATTGATAGGCGTATGCCAACAGGATGTCGAATCTTAATCAACGCGTAATTACCGCACTATGCCTGGTCGCTGGGTTGGGTGCAGTCCTGTTTACGTTGTCCGCTGATGCAGCTGCGTTAGCCTTTGCGCTGATTGCTGCCTGTACCGCTTGGGAATGGGGCGGCTTGATGCGTCAAGATCAACCGGCGCGCATTATGTATGCTTTTGTTTTACTGCTGTTCTGCTGGCAAGTGCACATTTTTTCCGCAGCATTGACGCCTATTCTGCTGACTATTTCTGTGATGTTCTGGTTAGCAATCGCGCCTTTTTGGCTATGGCGAAAATGGACACTGAGCGGGAATGATTTTTTTGGCTATCTCGTGGGTGTTCTGGTGATCCTGCCTACATGGGCCGCCATGGTGTTTTTATACACCATCAGCCCGTGGGTGTTATTGGCAACGATGGCGATTGTTTGGGTGGCTGATGTTGGCGCGTATTTTACGGGGCGTGCATTGGGCCGACATAAACTGGCACCCACCATCAGTCCAGGTAAAACCTGGGAGGGTGTCGCTGGGGCGGTGTTGGGTGTAGGGGTTTATGGCCTGTGTCTGCTGGTTTATTTACCAGCGCAAGCTGCCTTGCACTGGCGTCTTTTGATTTTTGTTTTGCCATTGCTGACTGTGGTTAGTGTGTTGGGTGATTTATTCGAGTCACTATTAAAACGTCAAGTGGGCCGCAAAGATAGTAGCGGACTTTTGCCGGGTCATGGAGGCGTGCTGGATCGCATCGACAGCTTGACGTCCACTTTGCCACTGGCTGCATTTGTTTACTATTTTTTCGTAGGATGAATCTGACTGTATGATGAATCTGGCTATTCTTGGTGCAACCGGCTCTATTGGCGTGAGCACGCTGGATGTTGTCGCACGTCATCCTGATCGGTATAAGGTTGTTGCACTCAGCGGCCATACCAGCGTCGAACTGCTTGCCGAACAATGCCATCAATTTAAACCCGCTTATGCAGTAGCTGGCAGTGCGATAGCTGCACAACAGTTGACACAGCTGCTTTCAGCCGGGGGGTCTAACACCCAGGTTTTGTATGGTGCTGACGCGCTAGCGTACATTGCCAGCTTGCCTGAAGTGGACGCGGTCATGGCGGCTATTGTCGGTGCAGCAGGGCTTATGCCCACGCTGGCTGCGGTGAACGCTGGCAAACGCGTTTTGCTGGCCAATAAAGAAGCACTGGTCATGGCGGGTGATATTTTCATGGCAGCAGTACGCCAATCTGGCGCGTGTTTGTTGCCAATCGATAGTGAACACAATGCGATATTTCAATCCATGCCCGCAGGCTACGCAGGAGACTTTTCTCCTGCGGGAATCAGCCGTATTTTGCTTACAGCCTCAGGGGGGCCGTTCCGAGATACCCCAATAGACGCACTATCGAGTGTGACACCGGAACAAGCGGTAGCCCACCCCAAGTGGGTCATGGGAAGAAAAATTTCCGTTGATTCGGCAACCATGATGAACAAAGGGCTCGAAGTCATCGAAGCGCATTGGTTGTTTAACGCACCAGCGGATCGTATTGATGTGGTGATTCATCCACAAAGCGTTATTCATTCGCTGGTTGAATATGCCGATGGTTCTGTGCTCGCTCAGTTGGGCAATCCGGATATGCGAACCCCGATTGCACATGCTCTGGCTTGGCCGCAACGGATCGATTCCGGTGTGCAAAAACTCGATTTGTTTGCCATAGGGCAGCTCACTTTCGAGCGCCCGGATCTGGCGCGCTTTCCTTGCCTGGGTTTGGCATATCAGGCTTTGCGGACAGGCGGGAATGCACCTGCCGTGCTGAATGCGGCAAATGAAGTCGCGGTAAGCGCATTTTTGGCGGGGCATTTACCTTTTCTTAAAATTGCAGCAGTGATTGCTGAAGCGCTAGAGGCTGTGTCGTTCAGTGCCGTGACGACGATAGATGCGGTGATGACAGCTGATTATCAGGGGCGAGTTGCAGCGAAACGTGCTTTGCCTGCTTACGCACAATGAGGAGTATTTAGTGAATTTTCAAATGATTGCACTCTATGCAGGCGCATTTCTCTTAGCATTAGGCCTGCTGGTCTTGATTCATGAGCTTGGCCATTATTTTGCTGCACGCCGATGCGGTGTCAAAGTACTGCGGTTTGCGATCGGGTTTGGACCGATCATATGGTCGCGTCGTTTGGGTAGTGATCAAACGGAATGGGCTATTGGGCTGTTGCCCTTGGGCGGCTATGTCAAAATGCTTGATGAGCGTGAGGGCGATGTCGCCGCTAGCGAGTTACCGCGCGCTTTTAACCAGCAAACCGTTGGTCGCCGTGCCTTTATTGTAGTTGCCGGACCTGTAGCTAATTTGCTATTGGCCATTTTTCTTTACTGGCTGGTGTTCATGGCAGGCATGATCGAATTAAAGCCGCGCCTAGGTGTTCCACCCCAGGGAAGCCCTGCAGCGACTGCCGGAATTGAAGCGGGTTTCACCGTGCGTGCCGTGAATGGGAAATCCATTGCCAGCTGGCAGGATTTACGCTGGGAAGTGATGCGGCAGACGATGAACGTGGCGACTCTGGAACTGGATGGCACGACAAGCCAGGGATCGTCAGTGAACTATCACCTCGATAATCTGCGGTTTTCGCTGGCCGAGACAGAAAAAGATCCATTGACCCCATTGGGTTTATTGCTCTACAGGCCGCCGCTGCCTGCGATTGTCGGACAGATCATGCCGGCCTCTGCTGCTGCCATTGCTGGCTTTCGTACAGATGATCAAGTGCTGAAAATTGATGACAAGAAAATTTCCGAGTGGGCTGACGTTGGCGCTATCGTACGCCATGCCGTTGGGCGTCCGTTAGTTTTTACTATTCAGCGTGCCGGACAGCAGATGAAACTGACGGCAATCCCTCAGTTGAGTGGAGAGGGTGAAGCGCGTATTGGCAGGCTAGGGTTGGCTGTCAAGGAAGATGCGTCGGCGATTAGTGGCATGACCATTCTGGTTCGTTATAACCCCTGGGAAGCTGCGACTCGCGCGGTGGCTAAAACATGGGATACCGCGATTATCAGTTTGCGCATGATGGGACGCATGATCACAGGAGAGTTGTCCTGGAAAAATCTTTCCGGTCCCGTCACCATTGCCGATTACGCAGGCCAAACAGCACGTCTTGGGCTAAGCTATTACCTTAGCTTTGTCGCGCTGATCAGTATCAGTCTTGGTGTACTTAATCTGCTGCCTGTTCCAGTTCTGGATGGAGGGCATTTAATGTATTATCTTGCTGAATTCATCAAGGGCAAGCCGCTCTCTGATCGAGTTTTGGCGATTGGACAACAGGTAGGTTTTGCCTTGCTGGCACTGCTCATGCTGTTTGCTTTTTATAACGACTTTAATCGTCTTTTTTCCAGTTGATTTTTCGGCTATTTTCTAGCTGTTTTTATGGCTAATTTGTGTTTTATCCAATGAATAACAATGAATAAAAAATTACTTGCAGGCCTGGTTTCAGCTTTACTGGCGCGCGCGGTTTTTGCATTCGAGCCATTCCAAATCAAAGATATTCGTGTTGAAGGGATTCAGCGCACAGAGGCAGGTACTGTGTTCTCGTATCTGCCTGTCAAGGTTGGCGACACGATCGATGATGAAAAAGCCGCCAGCGCGATCAAAGCGCTGTTCGCCACCGGTTTTTTTAAGGATGTCCGTCTCGAAATTGATGGCCAGATTCTAGTGGTCGTGCTCGAAGAACGCCCAGCCATTGCAACACTGGATTTTGTTGGGCTTAAGTCCCTCAAGGCCGAAGATCTTAAAAAAGGTTTGCGTGATATCGGGCTTGCCGAATCGCGTATTTTTGACCGTGCGATGGTGGAGCGTGCCGAGCAAGAACTCAAGCGTCAGTTTCTCTCGCAAGGCCGCTATGCAGTGGATGTCAAAGTGACGGTTACTCCGCTCGAACGTAATCGTGTGGCAATCAAGTTTGTTGTCAATGAAGGTGAAGTTGCCAAAATCAAGCAGATCAATATTGTCGGCGCAAAAGCCTATAAAGACAGTGATCTGCTCAAGTTGATGGCGCTTAGCACTTCAGGTTGGCTGACGTGGTATACGAAAAACGATCAGTACTCAAAACAAAAGCTTTCAGGTGATCTGGAAACGCTGCGCTCTTACTACATGAATCATGGTTACCTCGAATTCAATGTCGAATCTACCCAGGTATCTATTTCTGCCGACAAGCAAGATATTTACATCACTATCAACATTAGTGAAGGCGAAAAGTACACTATTTCAACCGTTAAGCTGGCGGGTAATCTTCTGTTGCCTGAAGCTGAGTTGCTGAAGTTGGTGAAGATGAAACCTGGCGATGTTTTTTCGCGAGAATCGATGACCGAAACAACAAAAGCGATTAGCGATCGTTTAGGAGATGATGGTTACGCATTTGCCAATGTCAATGCAGCACCTGAACTTGATAAAGAAAAACGTCAGGTCGCCTTTACGTTGATGGTTGACCCTGGTCGGCGCGTCTATGTACGGCATATCAATGTCCTGGGAAACACACGTACTCGCGATGAGGTTATCCGTCGTGAAGTTCGTCAGATGGAGTCCGCCTGGTATAACGGCGAACGTATCAAAAAGTCGCGCGACCGGGTGGACCGCTTGGGGTATTTCGAAGATGTCACCATGGAAACCCCTGCCGTTGCTGGCGCAACAGATCAAATTGATGTGGATTTGAAAGTCAAGGAAAAGCCCACCGGTAATATTTCACTGGGTGCCGGTTTTTCCAGCTCTGAAAAATTGACTTTATCGGGTGCCGTGCAGCAGGAAAACGTTTTTGGCAGTGGCAAGCACATCGGGGTACAGGTGAGTACCAGTAAATCCAACCGTGTACTGTCTTTGTCACATACTGATCCCTATTACACGGTCGATGGTGTTAGCAGAGGCTTTGACATTTATACCCGCCGAACAGACACGTCCTCGTTGTCGGTCAGTAGTTTTACAGCAGACTCAACCGGTGGTGGTGTGCGCTATGGGTTGCCGATTGGCGAAGACAACTATCTTTTCCTCGGCTTGTCTGTTGATCATACGAATTTAAAAACAGGGACTTTTTCGGCGCAACGGTATATTGATTACGTTAATAAATTTGGCTCGGCAAGCAACACCTTATCCGGCACGGTAGGCTGGCAGAAGGATGAACGTGACAGCTTGCTGTACCCGACCAAGGGCACATTAAACAGCGTTAGCCTCGAAGTTGCGCTACCGGGAAGCACCGCAACCTATCTGCGCGGAACATATAAACACCAGCGCTTCTCGCGCTTAAATGACATCTTCACCTTGGCATTAACGGGTGAGCTCGGCGTGGCGCGTGCTTATGGCAACAAAGAAGTGCCCTTCTTTAAAAATTTCTATGCAGGAGGTATTGGCTCTGTGCGCGGATTTGAATCCAATAGCCTGGGACCAAGAGATGTGCTGACAGGGGACTTTTTAGGCGGCACCAAGCGCGTGACAGGCAGTACCGAGCTATTATTTGGCTTGCCAGGGGCCAAGCAAGATCGCTCATTCCGTTTCAGTGCGTTCGTTGATGCAGGTGGGGTGTTTGGTGAAGGGGAAAAACTCTCTGCGAGTAATTTCCGGGCTAGCACCGGCCTTTCTGCTTCATGGAACTCACCTGTAGGACCGCTTAAATTTTCTTTTGCTAAACCGCTTAACAAAAAACCGGAAGACAAAGTTCAATCCTTCCAGTTTCAGTTAGGCTCCACTTTTTAAACAGCGATTTTTCGAGACTGTCATGCTAAAAAATATTGCGATTACTAGCATTGCGTTGCTCATTTTGTGTGGCGCCGCACACGCCGAAACTAAAATTGGATTTATCAATAACCAACGCATTTTGGCGGAGTCGCCACAGGCTGCCAAAGCAAAGAAAAGAATAGAAAAAGATTTTGAGAAACGTGATCAAGAATTGCAGCGCATGGTGAAGCAACTGCAGACGTTACAGGAATCATTAGATAAAAATTCGCCAACCCTGACGGAGGCCGACCGGCATGCCAAAGAACGTGAGTTGGCAGATTTGACCCGTGATCTTCAGCGCAAGCAACGTGAGTTCCGTGAAGATCTTAGCCAGCGTCAAAACGATGAGATGGCGGCCATTTTTGAGCGAATAAACAAAGTGATTAAACAGATTGCTGACACTGAAAAATTTGACATCATTCTGCAAGAAGCCGTCTATTTCAACCAGCGCATCGATATTACCGACAAGGTGATTAAAGCGTTGGGCGATGGCACGAAGTAAGTTGGTTTGACCGTGGTGCGACTAGGGGAAATTGTTGCTCGTCTTGGGGGCAAAATAGTCGGCGCTGGTGATACGGCGAATTCATGTGATTTGTCCAATATCCCCATTGAACGTGTTGCGCCGCTGGAAACTGCTGGCCCTGGCGACATATCTTTTTTATCGAATCCAAAATATCGCGCACTATTGAGCCATACGCGCGCATCGGCTGTGATTATGGCGCAGCCTGCCAATGTAGCAGGCATAGATCCTATAAATTCAAACGTATCTGTAGCCAAGTTTGCAACCATTGTCACGCCACAACCCTACTTGTATTACGCTCGCGTCGCCCAGTGGCTGTCCCCTCCACCAAACGTCATTCCCGGAATTCACGCCAGTGCAGTTGTTGAAGGTCAGGTAGCCGCCTCGGCATCTATCGGCCCGCATGTGACGATAGGCACAGGTGCCCAGATTGGCGAACATGTTGTGATCGGCGCAAATTGCAGCATTGGTGAAAATGTTGTCATTGACGCAGCAACGCGCTTGGCACCACATGTGACTATTTATGCTGAATGCCAAATTGGTGCGCGTTGCACCGTTCATGCGGGTGTAGTCATTGGTGCGGATGGATTTGGTTTTGCCAGAGAAACTGAAGGTGCTTGGGTAAAAATTCCGCAAAACGGACGCGTTGTGATCGGCGATGATGTTGAAATCGGTGCGAATACCACAATTGATCGCGGTGCGCTGGGCGATACTATCGTCGGCAACGGTGTCAAATTGGATAACCAGATCCAGATTGGGCATAACGTGAAGATTGGCACAAACACGGCCATTGCAGGCTGTGTGGGTGTTGCGGGCAGCGCCAGCATCGGCGAGCGTTGCAGTATTGGTGGGGCTGCCATGATACAAGGCCATTTGACACTTGCTGACGATGTGGTGGTGACCACCGGTACTTTGGTCACGAAATCAATCACGCGTGCCGGAACGTATAGCGGATCCTCCCCGTTTCTTGCCCACGCTGACTGGCTAAGAAATTTTTCGCATCTGCGCCATCTTGATGCAATGGCCGATAAAATTCGCGCCCTTGAACAACGGCTTTTAGCCATGGAGAAAAAGTCATGAGCGAAAACAACCCGAGCGAATTAAATAATACCCAGATGGACATCCATCAGGTCCTGAATTATTTACCGCATCGCTACCCATTTTTGCTGATTGATCGTGTGCTGGAAGTCATCCCTGGTGAGCGTATCAGCGCGCTGAAAAACGTCAGCATCAATGAGCCTTTTTTTCCGGGCCATTATCCGCATCATCCAGTGATGCCAGGCGTCTTGGTGATTGAAGCCATGGCACAAGCGGCAGCAATTTTGTCGTTCAAGACGCTTGGCCAATTGCCTGACGACAACTCGGTTTACTATTTTGTCGGCATTGATAATGCGCGTTTCAAAAAACCTGTCAGCCCTGGCGATCAACTGTTGATCGACGTCAAGCTGTTGCTTAACAAGCGCGGCATCTGGAAATATTCGGCTATTGCACGGGTTGATGGTACTATCGTTGCTGAGGCTGATTTAATTTGCTCGGTCAAGCCCAGCGGCCTTGCACTTCCTTCGGTCGCATGACAGCGATTCATCCTACTGCCATTGTTCATGCCAACGCAAAGCTGGGCGTTGGCGTCACTGTGGGCCCTTATTCCCTCATCGGCGAGCATGTCGAGATTGGTGATAACACTGCCATCGGGCCACATGTGGTCGTCACCGGGCATACCTCGATTGGCAAAGACAACCGGATATTCCAGTTTTGCTCAATAGGCGAAGTGCCGCAAGATAAAAAATATGCGGGCGAACCCACGCGGCTTGAAATTGGTGACCGCAACACCATCCGCGAATGCTGCACATTCAACTGCGGCACAGCGCAAGACGTGGGCGTTACGCGCATGGGCAATGACAATTGGATCATGGCGTATGTGCATGTGGCACATGATTGCCAGATCGGCAACCATGTGATTTTTGCTAACAGCACACAGCTTGCAGGGCACGTGCATGTGGCAGATTGGGTCATTCTGGGAGGCTTTACCGGAGTGCATCAATTCGTGAGAATTGGCGCTCATGGCATGACATCCGTGAGCTCTGTTTTACTGCAGGATATGCCGCCGTATGTCATGGCAGCGGGTAGTCCGGCGCAGCCACGCAGCATTAACACCGAAGGCTTGAAACGGCGCGGGTTTTCACCCGATGCCATTGCGGCGATTCGCCGCGCTTTTAAAACCCTGTACAAAAAAGGCCTCTCATTTGAAGAAGCCAGTACAGCGATTGCAGCAGAAGCCTTGACGGTGCCTGAGCTCGCTGTACTGGCGAATTTTCTTGCTCAGCCTGGCCGAGGAATTATCCGCTGATGGCGCGCATTGCGATGGTCGCTGGCGAAGCCTCCAGCGACCAATTAGCGGCGCATCTCATCGCCGCACTGAAACCTCAATTGCTGTCTGATGCCAGTTTTTATGGCATAGGCGGGCCGAAAATGCAGCGTGAGGGATTCGATTCGCGCTGGCCGGCTGAAAAGCTTGCCGTACGCGGCTATTTTGAAGCCTTGCGCAACTATCGCGCGATTGCCCGCATGCGTCGCCAGTTACTCAAAACTCTGCTCAAGGATCGCCCGGATATTTTTATCGGCGTTGATGGCTACGACTTCAATGTGTGGCTGGAAAAAAAACTCAAGCAGGCAGGCATTCCCACCGTGCATTTTGTGAGTCCTTCGATTTGGGCCTGGCGCAAAAGGCGGTTGAAAAAAATCGTTGAATCCATGTCGCATATTCTGGCGTTGTATCCATTTGAGCCAGCGCTGTATGCTCAAACATCGGTTAAGTGCAGTTATGTAGGCCACCCCATGGCTGATGTGATTCCGTTGCAAACCAACCGGGATGCCATGCGTGAGCGTTTGGATATTCCGCTGGATCAGCAAGTGATCGCATTGTTGCCTGGCAGCAGGCAAGCGGAGCTGCATTACATGGCAGAAACCTTTATTGCCACCGCCCAATTGCTGCATGCAAGAAATCCCGATGCACTGTTTTTAGTACCCATGGCCACAGGCGAAACCCGGCTGCAATTTGAAACCGCTCTGTGGAAACTCAAGGCAAATGAGCTGCCGTTAAAGATCATGTTTGGCCATTCACTTGATGCGCTTGCCGCATGCGATGTGGCTTTGGTTGCGAGTGGCACAGCGACGCTGGAAGCCGCGCTGGTCGGTCGTCCGATGGTGATTACCTACAAAATATCACCCTGGTCATGGCGCATCATGCGCCATATGGGTTACCAACCGTGGATCGGTTTGCCTAACATTTTGGCCGGCCGCTTTGTCGTGCCAGAATTTTTGCAAGATGATGCTACGCCAGATAACCTGGCCCAAGCCGTAGGCAATTTACTGACCGATAGGGAAACGCAGGCTGCGATGCAACGTGTGTTTACCGATATGCATATTCGGCTGCGACAAAACACAGCACAAAAAGCGGCCACTGCCATTCTGCCGTATTTGCAAAAAAAACCGCAAACGGCATGAGCGAAAAAATCTCGGTGGTTCAGCTCTCGGTGGTGCAACTCATCTGCGGCGTAGACGAAGCAGGCCGCGGCCCGTTAGCCGGCCCCGTGTATGCGGCAGCAGTAATTCTCGATCCGGCACGGCCGATTCACGGCCTGGATGATTCGAAGAAGTTGAGCGAAAAAAAACGCGAGCGTCTGGCGCTGGAAATTCGCGAAAAAGCACTCGCTTTTGGCATCTCTTTCGCGACAGTGGAAGAAATCGACCAGATCAACATTCTGCAAGCCACGCTACTCGCCATGCGCCGCGCGGTTGAGGCCTTGCCGCTACAACCGACACAAGCCTTGATCGACGGCAATCGCTGCCCGCAACTCGCTATGCCTTCGCGTGCCATCATTGGCGGCGATGCGCTGGAACCCGCCATCTCGGCTGCATCCATACTCGCTAAAACAGCGCGCGATGCGGAAATGCTACGCATCCATGCCGACTATCCGCACTATGCGCTTGACCGGCACAAGGGCTATGACACCGCAGCGCATCGGGCTGCGTTAGAGATACACGGCCCGGCTTATTTTCATCGGAAAAGTTTTGCACCGGTGCGCGCTTTATTGAATAAATCATGAATCTGACGTGGATCGCTTTGGTGCGCCGCGCAGCAACTAAATAAAGTGTATGAATACCTTAAGGCTCATTACCTCGCGTGCTAACCCCGCATTCAAAGCGCTCACTGCGCTGGCGAGTGACCCGCGCGCACCGCGCCGCGAAGGGCGCGCGCTGGCCGATGGCATTCATCTGGTGGCAGACTGTTTCGCGCATGGCATCACGGTGCAGCAATTACTGGTTAGCCAAAGCGGGCAGCAAAATCCGCAGATTGCGGCGCTGCTTACCAGTGCCGGGGATATTGAATGCCTGCTGCTGAGCGACGCCCTGTTTCGTGAAGTTTCCGGTGTCGCCACGCCCACCGGCATTGCCGCTGTGATTGCTATTCCACCAGCCCCGCAGGGCACTGTCGCAGGTGATGCGGTGCTGCTCGATGGGGTACAAGATGCAGGCAACGTCGGCACGATTTTGCGTACTGTAGCGGCAGCAGGTATCCGTGATGTTGTGCTCGGTCCCGGCTGTGCAGGCGCATGGACGCCGCGCGTGCTGCGTGCCGGGCAGGGCGCACACTTTAATTTACGGATACGCGAACAGGCTGATCTGGCCGCGACACTGGTTGCCTGCAGCGGCATCTCTGTGGCTACTGTGGCGCGTGATGGGGCTAGCCTGTATGCACTTGATTTGCGCCAGCCGATTGTCTGGCTATTCGGCAACGAAGGCGCAGGATTGTCGGCAGAACTCATTGACGCTGCGCAACAGCGCATTACGATTCCGCTTGCTGTCACGAGCGAATCACTCAACGTCGCCGCAGCGGTGGCGGTTTGTCTGTTTGAGGCGGTACGTCAGCGCCAATAGCTGTGCGTAATAACTGATTGCCGCCACACCTCGCAAATACGCAAATACTGACTTCGTGCCGTATCACCAGCGCCGATTTTTCAACTAAAACGGCTGCCAGGCACCATTTTGGTAGACGACATGATCGTCAAGATGAACTGTTTCGGTGAGGGCAAATACATCCACATGATGCCTCGCGGTGGCGCGGCGGATCTGGGGTTTGTTGTAAAGCCCATGTTTGGCGCCGAGTGACAAATGGATGCCGCACATGCGCTCATAGGTACCAATATCGCTTACCGTTTTATCCTGAGTCAGTGCGCGATTCATGCCAAAGCCCAGCTCGCGTACCCAGATTTCACCCTCATCGGCGCGGATATTGGCGAGCACCTGATCGAATTCCGGTGTGGAGTCGAAAATCTCGGTAACCCGCCCCTTGGTGATCGCCAGCGTGATGGGTTTTTCCGGTTTATTGACCGCGAATGACGTGTCGCCAAAAATAAAAATGCGCACGCGGCCATTGACGGCTTCCAAGTCTTGCGATTCTGTAAATACCTCGCCAATGGGGAACTGCCCACCCACGTTTTTCATGTCACGGTAATCACCTATGTTGAGCTTGGCGGGTTCAAATGGTGCTGTAAAAAACAGCTGCTCGCCACCGCTGTCGAGCATACCGGATTGCGCCCGGTCGATACGCTCCTTGAGCGCATGGCCGACATCGCGGTAATACGCTAGATCATAGGCTAGCGAATCGATGTAATGGCGGGTCTCTATTCCACGCATGCGTGACAAATGCGGGTGTTCAATGACTTTCAGCGAGCGTTTGAACAGTTCGATACGAATGCGGTAAGCCTCCAGGCGAAAGCTGGTCGACTGAATCAATACCACCAAATCACCAGGCGCAAGCAGATCAATGGCTGCAAGAATCTCCTCCGGTGATACCGCATCAAAGTCGATGAAGCGCGCTGCTGGAAGACAGTTGCGATAAGCCTGTGTCAACGCCATGGCGAGAGCACATTGTGCATCAGATACCACCAAGGCAGTTTGCGAGTGGTGATATTCAATCGCCAGCGAAAGAATGCCATGTAGATGCTTTGTTGCGGTATCAATGGTTGTTTGGGATAGAGGCGTCATGGGGCTAGGTTTGGTTTAATTTTATGCATGAGATTTATATTTTCCGTCTCACCGTGCGGGATGTAGTGCGTTGGTTCAAGGCGATGCGTCAACAGCCCTGGCCGCAGTAACAAAAGAAGAAGCGGGGAAAGACATTATCGCCGTGTCATCAGCGCCGACTTTTCATCGTGTCATTGGCTGTGTATCAATACCCTGCCGCCAGCCCTGTATTCCGGCGCGGATCAATGGCGCCGTAATAGCGGTTGTTGCCGCGTGGTTTGCCGCCGAGCGTGGGCGCACCGATCAAAATGCCGGCGGCGTGGTTGGCGGGCTGGGGGCTGCCTAACTTGTGGCCCATGTCGATCAGCAGCTTCTTTGTGTCGGGGCTGAGCGCCAAAGTTTCAACTTCGGTGACATCCGGCAGCCATTGCTGGTGGAAACGTGGGGCGTCCACGGCTTCCTGAATATTCATGCCGTAGTCGATGACATTGATAATCGAATGTACGACCACGGTAATGATGCGGCTGCCGCCTGGCGTGCCGATCACCATTACTGGCTTGCCGTCGCGCGAAACAATGGTCGGGCTCATCGAGCTTAAGGGGCGCTTGCCGGGTGCAATGGCGTTGGCTTCACCCTGCACCAGGCCAAACAAGTTAGGCGTACCCGGTTTAATGGTGAAATCATCCATTTCGTTATTGAGCAGGATGCCGCTTTTCCCCGCCGTGACGGCGGCGCCGAACCAGGCGTTGAGGGTATAAGTAACAGATACGGCATTACCCGCTTTATCGACAATCGAATAATGCGTGGTGTTTGTCCCTTCGTGCGGGATGACGGATGAAATGCCGTAGTGAGTATCGTGTGGTGCTTTGCCGGGCTGGATTTCCAGTGACGCGCCTGCTTTCGAGGGATTGATCGCCGCGCGAATTTTTGCTGCATAGGCTTTGTCGAGTAGTGATTGCAGCGGATTACGCACAAAACTCGGGTCGCCAAGATAGTTGTTACGGTCGGCATACGCATGGCGCATGGCTTCGATTTGATAATGCACAGCTTGCGCGGAAAGGTAACCCAATTCTTTTAACGGGTAGCCTTCGAGAATGTTGAGGATTTCACAGACAACTACGCCGCCCGAACTTGGCGGCGGTGCCGAGACGATGTGATAACCACGATAGTCGCACTCGATCGGGGCGAGTTCGCGCGCTTGGTAATTGGCGAAATCGGCTGTGCTCAGAATTCCATGACCTTGCTGACTCGTGGCAACGATGGCCTGGCTGATAGGGCCGTTGTAAAACGCCTTTAACCCGTCACGACTGATGAGGCTCAGTGAGTGCGCCAGATCTTTTTGCACCAGCCGTTCGCCCACAGTCAATGGCTGGCCATGGCGCAGAAAAATAGCGGCACTGGGCGCATCTTGACGGAAAATGTCTGTGGCGCGAGAGAGCATGTCTACGTCGCCTTCATTGAGCACAAAGCCTTTTTGGGCCAATTCGATGGCCGGGGCGATG
>JAYTIQ010000047.1:0-3083 GCA_043731705.1 Rugosibacter sp. | reverse complement strand
TTGGTGGTCAGACACGTTCTGTCAGTAAAAAGAACCCGCCACAAAACAGGCCGGGGTGATGCTTGGCTAGCCAGTCAATCAGCCCGTGCAAATGCAGCTGGCGCATTTGATGTGACATGGGCACGGCCGGGGCTATGGGCGATAAATCCTGAATCAACCGAAAACCGGTGCTGGTCAGTAATTCACGGATTGAGCCTGGGGTAAAGAACCGGATGTGCGGGTTGTTCCAATCGTGGCTGTCCGGGAAAAATCGGTTCCAGTGTATGCCTGCGCCCAGCAGCATGCGCAAACGGCCGGTGAGGGTAAAGTGATTGGGGACATTGATTAACAGCTTGCCACCGGGTTTCAAGAGCCGATGCGCTTCACGCAAGGCGGTGTCTGGCGCCATCAAGTGTTCGAGCACATCCAGACACAATACCCAGTCGTATTGGGCGGATTCCAATGGCAAGGCATCCTCCAGATTCGCCACAAGGGTGTTCACGCCAAGGCTGCTGGCATGCGCTGCGGCATCGGCCAAGCCCTCTACGCCGAGCACTTCGTTTTCTGGTTGCAGGATAGCCAGGTTGGCGCCAGCGCCTGAGCCGAGTTCCAGCACGCGGCAACCTGTGATGGGATGCGATTTTTTCAGTTGAGCGATGGTGTTGCGAATGTGGTCACGTTCGCCAAAATCCACGGTGAGTCTTTCAAAACTGTAATTCACGGCTGTCATTAAAAGCTCCCGAAATTTTTTTACGATTCAAGTGGACTCAAAAATATTTCTCAAGCGGAGGGCAAAAGCATCGAACGACAGGGTGTTGGAGACTGCACGATGGCCATTGAGTGCAATGGTTTTTGCATAGTTGTTGTCTGATAACAAGCGAACACAGTGAAGGGCAAAGTCATCATTCGATTCGCCAACGAGGATATCTTGCCCTGCAACAAAGTAGTTGTTCCAGCCGTTGAATGAATAGCGGCTCGCTACCACAGGGCGTTGATGTGCACAGGCTTCTGGGACTTTAATGTTTGATCCGCCGCCAGACAACACAGGTACAACACAAACAGCGGCTTCTTTATACGCTGCATCCAGATCGTCAACATAGCCATCGGCAGAGCAATTAAGGGCGGCATTCCAGCGGCGCAGATTGTCGGGCGTGGCTTTGCCGACGATTCTGAAACGGGCTGCGGGTGCTTTTTCAAGAATCTTCGGCCAGATATGAGCCAGAAAATGATCGACGGCACTGATGTTGGGCTGCCAGGACATAAAGCCCACAAACAACAGCGTTTTGCCGCCAGACGCTGAGTAATCGGCCGGGTGTTGGGGGAAGGCCGGCATGTTGCTGAGTAACCCGCCTTTTAGCTGGGGGAAGGCTTTTTGGTCGCGCTCACAAACAAACAAGAAGGTGGCGCTTTTGAGGCGTGCCGCTTTTAAGCGCCACGTGATGAGGCGTTGGTTAAGCCACTTGACCGCTTCTTTGAGGAGGGCACGCGGGGAATTTAAGAGTGACCATGAAATGCTGTAAATCGGATCGTCAAAGTCAATGATGAGTGGTTTATTGCTGGGCAAATTGAATTTCAGGTAAGGCGTGATATAGCGGCAAACAATGCAGTCGTACTGGTTGAAGTCTAGGGTGGTGGCAAGCAGTTTGGAGAGCCGCTTGGAGGGCAGCCCGCACCAGGCGCGTTCCAGCAGGTTTTTCGGCACATAGTTAAGGTGGAACATCTTGCCGCCACCGAGTTCAGCGGGCAGGTCAGTTGTGTGATTAGGTGCATCGGTTTCAGACAACAAGACCACATCCGTCGTGGCGTATTGACCAAGTGCCTTGAGCAGAAAGTGCGTTCGTTGACCTGCGCCATAGTTGGTGCATTGTGGGTCGTGGTAGGTCAGCAAGAGGCTGCGCCGTGGGGTTTGGGGTGGAGTCATGACTTATGTCGCCGTCTCGCCAGCGCCGACTTTTTGGCGGTTTATAAATTGGGCGTGCATCGCTAGGCTGTTTCTGGTTTGCCAGTATTCAAATACTTGAGCTTCAAATACTTGAGATAAACCGTATCCCGCACATATTTGCCCAGGATGCGCCCCGGCGCGCCATCGCGCCAGCCACCGTAGAGCAGGTGCCAGCGCGCCCAAAGCAGCCAAGGGTAGATGTAAATTTTTAGTGGGGAGGATGGCTCGCCTTTGGCGTGCATGTCCTCGGCAGCCAGTCTTGTGTACAGGCCGATTTTTGCGTACAGGTCATCAATGCTGTCGCAACTGTAATGCAGCAGAGGTTCGTTGATCTGGCCGATCTTGGCGCCGTCCAGTTGCAATTGTTCATGGATGATGCGGCTGCCACGATGGCTTAAACGCTCGCGCTGAAACAGGCGGACGATGAATTCAGGTGTTTTGACAGGATAAAAATTGCGCACGGGTTGCCCCATAAAAAACCAGTTTCTGCGGATGGAAAATCCGTCAGGGGTTATGCCTGCATCGGTTTGAAAATGGGCGTTTTTTAATTGCTGCAAGCGTTTACCGAGCTCGTCAGAAACCACTTCATCTGAATCCAGCGCCAGCACCCACGATTGGGTGCAGTGGTCTTCGGCAAAAATACGCTGGTCGCGAAAGTTGTCGAAACTGCGCGTGAGAATGGTTGCGCCAAAGCTGCGGGCTATTGTCAGTGTTTGGTCTGTGCTGCCTGAGTCGACAATGAGAATTTCATCGGCAATGGGCTTGATGGAGGCGAGCACCTGCGCCAGACGGCGTTCGCTGTTATAGGTGAGGATGTAGCAGGAAAGCGAGGCAGGCGCGGTTGTCATATGGCGAAACGAGGCAGGCCGAAATGATCGCGCAGTTGGTCTGAAATGCGCTGATAGACGGCCTTGGGCTTGAGTTTTACAAAGTGGGCGAACGAGGGCGAATGTTGTATGTGTTTGCGCGGGAAAAAGCGCCCCAGCAGGCGGAAGTCGTCATGCCGGGTGATCTGGCTGGTGTGGGTGAAGGGGTCAAAGCGGATGTTGGAGGCGCTGATGGTGGTGATTTGAATGCTGCCTTCACCAGCGCTGTAGCTGATCGTCGGGGTATGCAGCTTGCCTAGCGCCGCGCCAATGAAGGGCTCGTCGGCGAGTTGCAG
>JAYTIQ010000046.1:0-4432 GCA_043731705.1 Rugosibacter sp. | reverse complement strand
CGTTTAGCCAACAGCAATTTTGGCGCGCGTGGCTCATGGCTTGCGCATGGCTGGGATGTCTCCGGTTTTTTCTATCGCAGCATGGATGCCGCGCCCACGTTTTATCGGCGCATTGTGCTGGCACCCCAGCCTGAAATAATTTATGAAGCCCGCCATGATCGCATCTCGCAAATAGGTGGCACGCTGGCCAAGGATTTTGGCAGCATGGTGTTGAAAACCGAGATGGTGGCAACACGCGGGCGGCGCTTGGGCGTGTTGCGCTTGAACGAGACCGATGGCGTGGTGCGGCAAAATACCTTCGATTGGGTGGTTGGTCTGGATGTTCCCTTGCCATCGGACGCGCGTTTCAATGTGCAGTTTTTTCAGAGTGTGATTACCAACCACGATCCCGATGTAATCCCCAAGAAGGTTGAAAGCGGTTACAGTCTGTTACTCAATGGCAAATTGCACCCGCAAGTTGAGGCCGAGGTGCTGTGGGTGGCCAGCTTCAATCGGGCCGATTGGATGTTACGACCCAAGGTTAATTGGGCATTTGAGAAAAATTGGCGACTGGCGACGGGGGTGGATGTTTTTCATGGCGCGCCTGACGGATTGTTTGGCCGTTACGATAAACGTGATCGCGTATTTTCAGAATTAAAATATTACTTCTAGGTTTTTTCCTGGTGCAGTTATAGGTAAAAACAAAGAAAAGGTAAAAATAAAACCATGATGCTTAGCCTGCTGCTTGGCCGTGACAAACGCGATCCTTTAACTCCGAACTTTAATTTTTTCGGCACAGCTTTTACGCGGGCCAAAGATTCAATTTTTCTGGATATCATGAAGTTGCGCTACGAGGTGTACTGTAATGAGTGCCACTTTCTCAACGCGCAGGATTATCCCGATGGCTGTGAATCAGATACCTATGATGCCAAGGCGCACCATGTCGCTGCGCGTAATGACGCGGGCCAGGTGATAGGCACGGTAAGGCTGGTTTTTGCTGAAGAAGGTGAACAATTCCCTTTTGAAGAGCACTGTGAGGTTTTCCCGGATTTTGTCTTTCCACCGCGTACGGAATGCGCTGAAGTCTCGCGCCTGGTTGTGCGCAAGACTTATCGGCGGCGGCCGGGCGACACGCTGCAAGGCATATCGAAAGAGTTTCGGGAAAAAGGGCGTGTCGATATCGTCGTTCCCGAAGCGAATGATCCCAAAGGCAAGCATCGGCGTCATATCAGCCCGCAGATTTTGTTAGGCATGTTTCGCGAGATATATCGGTATAGCCGTAAAAACGGTAAACGTTACTGGTTTGCCGCAATGGAAAAGGGGCTCGTCCGTTCACTTAGTAAAATGGGTTTTCGTTTTGTTCAAACGGGCCCGCAAACGGATTACTACGGCCCGGTAGCTACTTATTTTGCAGATCTGGACCAGCTCGAGGTTGATGTGCGCAATGCCAATGAATTTCTCGCGCGCTGGTTCAATGATGAGCCAATCACGCTTTGGCTGGCGCTGAAAACCTGGGTCCATTTCAAGTTCATCTCGCGCGGTAAATCTTAGAATTTGGGCGTAGCTGTCCACATGAAAAAAACCTTCATTCGTCTCAAGCACCGACTTATCAAGTCCCAACTGGCCCGCAGCCACCCTGAGCGCTTGATTGCCATGGGCGAAAAACGTTTGATTGCATCCTTTAGGCGCGCTGCCGCCCACTCGCCTGCTTATAAGACCCTATTGGCCGAGGCAGGTGTCAATGTCTCTGAGATCAAGTCGCCGCAGGATTTTTTCGCGCGCTGCCCGCCGCTGGATAAAGCCAATACTTTTCAGCGCTTCGACATCGGTCAACTGTTGTGTGATGATGTTCCCGTGACGGAGCTGGCCTCGGTGCTCACCAGTTCCGGCCACGGCGGCGCCGGGTTTGCGCTCGGGTTAAGCACTCGCAAACAATTGCGCAGTGCCCCCGGATTGATAGATTTCGGGCTTGAAATGGCTTTTGATGTCCATCGCTATCACACGCTGCTGATCAACTGCCTGCCCATGGGGGTGACATTCAACTCGAATGTCGTCTGTGTCGCCAATGTCAGCGTGCGCGAAGACATGGCCTGCGCCATTATCCGCCAGGCGGGTGCTTTGTTCGAGCAAATCATCTTGTGCGGTGATCCCTTGTTTCTCAAGCGCCTGTGTGATTACTCGCAAGAAATCGGCCTGGACTGGAGCCGCTATCGCATGCACGTCATCATTGGCGAGGAGACATTTCCCGAAACGTTTCGCGATTACCTCGGCAGCGTGCTGGGTGTGCAGCCGGATGATCCTGCCAGCGGTTTGATCGGCAGCTCGATGGGGATTGGCGAACTCGGACTCAACCTGTTCAGCGAGACACGCGAGACCGTTGCCCTGCGCCGTGCTTGCATACGCCACCCAGAGCTACTCAAGCGGCTGACGGGCATTGATCTTGCCGTATCACCAGCGCCGACTTTTCTGGTATTCAATCCGTTACGCACACTCGTCGAAGTCGTCAATCCCGATGTCAGTGGCGTCGGCGATCTGCTCGTCACGCTGATGGACAAGCAAGCCCCGATACCGCTGATGCGCTACGCAACAGGCGACCGCATGCAGCGCATCTCGCACGAGGCACTGGCCCGTGCGCTGGCTGACTGCGGACTCACGCTAGCATTGCCCACCTTGCCTGTCGTTGTACTCCACGGCCGCGCCAAAGATGCTTTGCCCGGTGGTGGGCATATTGACCTATTTAAAGCGGCGCTCTATCGGCACCAGGCGCTGGCCCGGGAGGTGAGCGGTGCACATCGGCTCTCGCTGGCTGAGGGCAGGGTACGCTGGGCAGTGCAAGCAGGAAAAAACCGTGCGCTGGATCAAGACCAGTCGCAAGCCATGGCGGCAGCCCTTCACGAAATTCTTTCGTCACAGTTGCCCGGCCAGTTGCTGGATGTGGAAATTCATGCTTATGAGGCTTTTGCGCATGGCAAAACTATTGATTACGAGCGGAAGTTTACCTATTGGCAATCATCACTGTGACACCAAGAAAACTGCTGAGCAAATATATTAAATATGTCGAAATTTTTTACATTTAACCTGGATAAGCTACGGTTTAAATTAAAACAATTAGTTTTGTCAGTGAGTTATTCAGTGTGGCACAGTAAATGCTTTGTAGGGATTGGGCGGTATCTTCGATGTGCTCGATAACGAATGTCTAATCTTTTAAGGAGTGAATGATGAAAAAATTTGCGAAACTGGTCATGGCCGCTGCTGTAATTGGCACCACCAGTTTGGGTTCCTCGGCATCGACGGTGACCGAATTTTATTTTTCGCAGTCGGCGGGGATTGTTGATCCTACGACTGATGCTAGTGCAGCCACTTTTTTCAATTCAGGCAGTGGGTTGATTTTCGATGGTACTTCCGCGCTTTTGCCTAACCCGTTATATCCTACGGGAACAGCTACCACAATGAGCTGGAGTGGTGTAGCTGCTAATGATCTGAACCCAACCAATGCAGCAAGCTCATTGGCTGTTAATAGTTACACGAGTAACAATAATCTCGAAGTGACTGGAAATGGCGATGGTCACTGGAATGAAGGCGAAGTCTGGAGAATTACTAACCTTCACCACCATAACGAAGCCCTATTGATTGGCCCCAATGCCGATTTGAGCTTGCTGAGCCCACTTTGGGTTGCTGATATTTTGGCTAATTTACGTATTTTTAGTGACTCCGTAGGCGGAACGTTGGTTCATCAAGAATTGAATAGTCCAAATCGAATTTCCTTCAATGAAACGTATAACGCAGGTGGAAGTTGTCCTTTTGGCAACCCCCACAATACGATCTGTGATGATATCTATACAGATTTAACGCCAGCAGCTTTTCTGCCGACTAGCTTCTTTTACAACGGCACGCAATATGAGTTGACTTTTGGTTTGGAAGTGGGTGCTGGGGCTATTGTTGATTTCACCGACTTTTTACGCGTCTATACGGCTGAATCATTCCCTGGTGATAGTGATCTTTATGTCACCATGGCATGGCGTGCTGTACCGGAGCCAGGTTCCCTTGCGCTGGCTGGTTTGGGCTTGACCGCATTGGCCGCATTGCGTCGTCGTAAAAGTCTGGCTGCTTAACACTTAGTATTTAGTCTATAAAATCAAGGGCTGCTCTTTACTGGGCAGCCTTTTTTTTTGGCAACATATTAGAATTAAAGAAATACCAATGGTTTGGAGAGCGCATGCGGTTTTTGAAGGGTGATGTTGCACCCTCCCCTGAGACATCCGGATATGTGCGAACTACTGGTGAAATAGCTTGGGCGCAGGGGAAGGTATTTCAGCTGTGGGTTGACGTCCCCGAAGCCTATGCTGAAAGTCTTTCTGACTCAGGGAACCCCTGGTTGTTGGCCATGCTGCCGATGGCAGCGAGCTTGGGGGAAGATATTGACTTATCGCTTCCTGTGGATGCGCTGCTCCTA
>JAYTIQ010000045.1:0-10048 GCA_043731705.1 Rugosibacter sp. | reverse complement strand
AAACCAGAAACTCTCTGCGGGCATTCGACCAAGCACCGCAAAAATCCAGGCGTAGTGCAGGTGCCGCAATGAATACAACTGATGCAACTAGTACCAATGATCCCATCCATCTCACCAAAGCCCCGCAGCAGGTAAATCCTTCCTTGCTGCGGGGCTTTGAGGCATTCAATCGCGGTGACCTTGCCAGTGCGCATGCCGAATACACCCGCGCCCTGCAATCTGATCCGCGCAATACCGATGCACTGCATGGTCTGGCAGCCATTGCCCAGAAACAAGGACAATGGGATCAAGCGGCGTGGGGCTATCAAAAAATACTCGAAGTCAATCCGCAAGACGCCGTAGCGCTCGCTGCACTAATCAACATCCGCAGCCAGGCGGATCCGGCAATGGCCGAAAGTCGCTTGAAAACGCTGGTTGTTGCCCAGCCAGAACTGGCCGCCCCGGCTTTTTCACTAGGTAATCTGTACGCTCGCCAAGGCCGCTGGAGCGAAGCGCAACAGGCCTACTTTCAAGCCTATAGCGCAGAGCCCGGCAATCCCGACATTCTCTACAACTTGGCAATCAGTCTCGAGCATATGCGCCAAACTCGACTCGCTGCACAGTATTACGAACAAGCCATAAGCGCTGCAAAAACTCATCCAGCAAATTTTGACAGCGTCCAAGCCACAGCGCGACTACAAACCTTGCAGCACTAACCAACCGCACCATGATCTAGCCTTCTTGTCTCCCATGAATCAAATTAATCCTCCTACTGCCAAACGCAAACATGTTGGCCAGATTCTGATAGGGCAGGGCGTGATCAGCGAAGATCAGTTACGTATCGCCTTGCTGGAACAGATGAAGTCCAACCAGCCGATTGGTCGCCTGCTGGTCACTTTAGGCTTTGTTTCAGAAGCTACGCTGCGCGATGCCATGAGTGAATCGCTCGGCCACGAATCAGTTGATCTGGCGCACACCATTGTCGATTCGGAAGCCATCCAACTCATTCCCCGCGAACTCGCAAAACGGCATCTGCTTTTAGGTTTGAGTTATTCACCCGCAGAGCACTATCTGAAAGTTGCCATTGCCGACCCCAATGACATTGTTGCCATCGACAAACTACGAGCATTGGTAAGCCATGACGTGCACATTGAAACGCTGCTCGCGGGCGAATCAGAAATTAGCCATGCAATTGATCAATACTACAACCACGAACTATCGATTGACGGCATCCTGAACGAAATTGAAACCGGCGAGATCGACTACCGTAGCATCACCTCCACGCTGGACGAATACAGTCAGCCTGTTGTCCGCTTGGTGGACGCGATATTGACCGATGCCGTCAAACGTAGTGCATCCGACATCCACTTCGAACCTGAAGCCAGCTTTTTGCGCATCCGTTATCGCATCGATGGCTTGTTGCGCCAGATCCGTTCGCTGCATAAATCTTATTGGGCGGCGATGGCTGTGCGCATCAAGGTCATCAGTGGCATGAACATCGCTGAAACCCGCGCCCCGCAGGATGGCCGCATTTCGCTCAATATCAGCGGCGATACGATTGACTTTCGGGTATCAGCACAACCCACCATACACGGCGAGAACATCGTGCTGCGTATTCTCGACCGCAAAAAAGGCATCGTACCGATAGACGGCCTGGGTCTGGATGATCATCAGATCAACCTGCTCAAACTCATGGTTGCCCGGCCCGAAGGCATCATTCTGGTGACGGGCCCCACAGGGAGTGGAAAAACCACCACGTTGTATTCCTTGCTCAATCACATCAATCTCGAAGGGGTCAATATCATGACCCTTGAGGATCCTGTGGAATACCCCATGGCGATGATTCGCCAGACATCCATTTCCGAATCTGCCAAACTGGACTTTGCCAACGGCATACGCTCCATGATGCGGCAAGATCCGGATGTTATTCTGGTCGGCGAAATTCGTGATGAAGAAACAGCGGATATGGCGTTTCGCGCAGCCATGACGGGCCATCAGGTCTACTCCACGCTGCACACCAACTCTGTTCTCGGTGCCATTCCCCGTCTGCTGGATATTGGCATATTGCCCGACATCATGGCGGGCAATATCATTGGCATGATTGCCCAGCGCTTGATACGACGCCTCTGTGTCCAGTGTCGCCAACCTTTCCCCGCAGAACCACACGAGAAAAAACTACTCGGTCTAGCTGCATCACAACCTACCCCCATTTTGTATCGCCCCGTGGGTTGCGTTCACTGCGAGAACCAAGGCTATCGTGGACGCATAGCCATCATGGAATTATTGCGCCTGGATAGCGAGCTGGATGATCTCATCAGCCGTCGCGCCAGCTTGCACGAAATCCGTACAGCTGCTATTGCCAAGGGGTTTCAGCCACTCGCCGCAGACGGCTTGCGGCGAGTACGGGATGGCACGTCGTCTCTTGAAGAAGTCGGTCGCGTGGTTGACCTGACTGACCGTATGTAACCGCATTCTTCTAAATTTCCATCCCCACCCATGGCGCTGTACTCATACAAGGCTGTTGATCCAAACGGCAAGATGACTTTTGGTAGTATCGAAGCCATCAACCCGGTAGATCTCGAAATGCGCTTAAAGCGCATGGGCCTTGATTTCATCAATGGCGATTTGATCAAAAAACGCAGCAGTTTGAATCGCACACGCATCACCCGCCCTGAACTCATCACCTTCTGTTTTCACCTTGAGCAACTAAGCCGTGCCGGTGTTCCCTTGATAGACAGCCTGGCCGACTTGCGGGACAGCCTGGAAAGCCCGCGCTTTCGAGAAATCATCGCCGGAATGATTGAAAGCATTGAAGGCGGGAAAACCCTCTCGCAAGCCATGAGTGAACATCCTCATACATTTGATGACGTCATGGTCAGCCTGATTCGTGCCGGGGAAGAAACCGGCTCTGTGCCGCAAGTGCTGAACAACTTGCTCGAATCACTCAAATGGCAAGATGAACTGGCCGCACATACCAAGAAGCTCATCATGTACCCCGCGTTTCTCGGCACGGTAGTTGTGGCCGTCGTCATGTTCATGATGATCTATCTGGTGCCAAAAATGGCAGGCTTTATTCGCAATATGGGCCAGGCACTTCCGCTACAAACTAAAATCCTTATCGCGACTTCTGATTTTTTTGTCAATTACTGGTACGTCGTCATTGGTTTGCCAATCTTGCTTGCCGTGAGCATCACCCTGCTGGTAAAACAAAATCCTGCAGCACGCTATCGCTTTGATGACATCAAACTGCGTCTGCCATGGATAGGCTTGATACTTAAAAAAATCATTCTTTCACGGTTTGCCTCTGTTTTCGCCATGATGTACGCCTCGGGCATTACCATTCTCGACTCCATCAAAACCACCGAAGACATCGTCGGCAATGTTGTCATCAAGGATGGATTAAAGCGGGTCGGCAATTTAATTTCCGAAGGACAAAATGTCACCGCCGCCTTCCAGCAGGTTGATCTTTTCCCACCGCTGGTTTTACGCATGCTGCGTGTGGGCGAAAATACCGGCGAACTGGATACAGCGCTGTCCAATGTCAGTTACTTTTACAATCGTGATGTACGTGAATCCATCGAAAAAGTGCAAGCCATGATCGAACCCGTCATGACCGTCATCATCGGCCTCATTCTGGGTTGGATCATGCTCGCTGTGCTGGGGCCGATTTATGACATCATCACCAAAATGAAAACCTGAGTGCACATTTGATGGCAACCAAACGCATTCTTCTATTTAACGGCTCTCAGCTCACCACTTATGTATGGCGTAGTGGCGAGGTGAATGCCGAACGTGAGTTTCTTCCCCGTGACGATGGTCCTGATGGATTCAACGCATTCGCGACCTATCTACACCAGCACCGTACCAGCCATTTTTATTGGCTTGCGGATGTAACCGAAGAAAGCTTTCAGCTCGAAGATATCCCCTATGTTCAAGGACGAGACCGCACTGCACTGATCACTCGCCGCTTGAAGCAGCACTTTTACAACACCCCGCTCACCACCGCGTTGAGTCTGGGTCGATCCAGCGAAGGACGCCGTGATGAAAAAGTGCTCCTTGCCGCACTCACTCGGCCAGACCCCATCAATGCCTGGCTGGATGTCATTCGCCAAAACGACATCATTCTGGTCGGCATTTACTCGGCACCTCTCATACTCGCCGAATGTGCCCCACGCTGGCTGGATGATAAACAACCCACGCTATTGATCAGCCTGACAACCCATGGAATACGGCAAAGCTTTTTTGATCAGGGGAAAATCCAGTTCTCACGACTCACGCCACTGACCAGCCTTAACGCACTAGATACTAGCACCACTGATATTGCACAGACAATCGCCAGCGAATCGATTAAAACTTATCAATATCTTGTCGGCCAACGCCAGCTCCTGCCCAAAAAATCCGTACGCGTTGCTGTGCTGATCGCCGCTACACAAAAGCTCGCGGTACAAACGCAATGCCAAAATCAGGAACTACTCGAGTACGATTTTCTCGACCTGAAAACCATAGCCCGGCGCGAAAAACTCAAATCGCCACTCAATACACTTACCAGCGATCAGCTGTTAATGCATCGGCTGGTAACACAGACGCCAGCCCAGCAGTTTGCTCCACCGGTAGAGCGGCACTTTTATCGTCTTGCACAAATCCGTCTTGCGCTCACAGCTATTGCCATCATCACGCTGGTAAGCGGGTTATTGTTCGCCATAAAAACTGCCTTTGATACCACGCAGCTACAGCAAGAAACTCGCAACGCACAATCGCAAACAGTGCTCGCCACACAACGCTATAACGCGTTGCTGGATAGCTTGCCGAAAACCAGCATCACGCCAGAAAACCTGCGTGCGCTGATGATTCGTTACGAGTCGCTCCAAAAACGCACGGCCGAGCTGACTCCGTTGCTCATACACCTGAGCCAGGCGCTGGACGCCACACCTCAAGTTGAACTTGTTAACCTTGACTGGAAAGTCGAGACCACGCTGAATGCCGCACTGAGCAATGCACAGAAAGTCTTGGGTCCGTCACTGGTCGGCGCTGGTGGTACGGCACAAAACGTTGTGTCAGCCCCTGGCAATCCCCTGGCAGATATAAATACCAGCAGCGGCCCGTGGGCAACCTTAAAAATTCAAGCGCAACTACCTCTTGTGTTAGCAGAAAACCTGCGTGCACAAAAACAGCTTATTGACACTTTTGCGCAACAGCTGGAAAACCCTCAAACCAAAGTGCAGCTGCTGACCATGCCATTTGATATTGAATCCGGCAAGCCACTCAAAAGCATTCAGGAAACCAGCGACGCTCATAGCGAATCTGCACCCACGTTTTCCCTGATGATTGCCCGCCCTTTGTGACCAGAGTAATCGCGTTTTTTACATAGATGATGAATTTTTCCAGTCAGGATTTCAAGAAAATACAATGGGCGTTACTACTGCTCATCGTCAGCCTGCTGATTGCGAGTGCTGCCGTATGGGTAGTCTTCGCCCAGCAAAAAACCGCAACACAAACACACAACAGCCTCATTGCCGCCGAAAAAGAAATGGCCGCCAATCTCAGGCGTGCGCGCAACGAAGAACAAGAACTACGCGACAAAATTACCCGCTATGAAGCCCTGAAACAACGCGGCATCGTAGGCACGGAACAACGTCTGGATTGGATCGATCTGATCAACCAAATCAAAACCGCACGGCGCATACCAAAATTGGAGTATGACTTTGCCCCGCAACGCAAACTCGATGCCACCTTCCTGCCCGAAGGCGCCGAGACAAGCGGCATGAGATTCATGTCCAGCCAGATGCATTTACGGCTATCGCTGCTGCATGAAGGCGAGCTGCTGGGTTTTCTCGATGATCTGCGCGCCGCCGCCCCCGCACTGATTCAGGTACGCGCCTGTAATCTGGCGCGCAGCATGCCTAGCCCAGCCGATCCAGCCCAGCGCGGCATCAAGCCCCAGCTCACCGCCGAGTGCACTCTGGAATGGATAACCCTCAAATCGAGTACCGGCTCATGAAGTACATCCATGGCCTCATGCTCGGGCTACTCATCACTAGCATCACCGGCCCCACCCATGCAGAATCATCTGCTTTCGCCCCACTCGGTCGGCTATTTTTCACCCCAGAAAAACGTATCATGCTCGAACGCCAGCGCCTGTCGAATATTCAGGAAACCCAAACGCTGGAAGGCGCCACCATGAGTCTTGATGGCGTCGTACAGCGCTCCAGCGGCAAATCCACCGTGTGGATCAATGGCCGAGCACAAGATGAGCATGATGCCGTGCGCACCGGCGTCACCGTCCATCTCACCCCTAAAAATCCGGGCCACGCGCAGCTCTCCCCCGGCGAAGAGTCGCCCACCCAACTCAAAGTCGGCGAAGCCATCAACCGCGCCACCGGTGAGCGCAACGACCGCCTTGGTGGCGGTATCGTCAAAACGCCAGCCAGTCGGCACTAAGCGAAGCACACCGTGCCACGACCCGTGCAGGGAAAAACTCAGCAAGGCTTTGTGCTGATTGCCTTGGCCGCCCTGCTAGTCATGGGCGCGCTGGCGTTTCTAGTGGCGAATCTGTCGCCCGAATTCATGCAGGCCTACCAGCAGCGAAAAACGGATGCGGCATTGGCACAAGCTAGAGAGGCATTGCTCGGGTATGCGGTACGTTTTCGCGAAGCCAACCCCAATGGCGCCAATATTCCAATTGTCATGTACGGCTATCTGCCTTTACCCGATCTGGGTACGGCACGCAACAACAATGCAGGTTGCCCCAATGAAGGCTGCGATGCCGCCAATTTTCTGGGCAATGCCGCCAACATGACAGTAATCGGTCGCTTCCCCTGGCGCATGCTGGGCACCGGCCCATTGCGTGATGGCAATGGCGAATGCTTGTGGTACATCATTTCGGGCAGCCATCAGCGCATTCAGCAAATCACCCCGATGAACTGGGACACACTGGGGCAGCTTGATCTGGTGATGGCCAATGGCACGGCCGCCATGCAAACCGCGCTGGCGACGGCGCAAGACCGGCCCGTCGCCATAATTTTTTCACCCGGCCCGCCATTACCCGGCCAGGACCGCAGCCCATCGGTTCCCAATAGCGAATGCGGCGGCAACTATGACGCAAAAAATTATCTTGATCCAACCACCCTTGCCGCACTCAACGGGGTAACCAATTACCTGGCGGGCACGAATAATGCCACCGGCATCACCGGTGATAGCAACCCGGCCAACGACCCCGACCCCGCCAAATCGCTCACCATCCAAGGCGATATCCATCGTCAAACGGACGGCCGCCTGTGGCCAGGCCAGTGCCCTGTCGGCGCAAGTTGCGCGTTGGCATCGAACGACAAGGGGCTGGCGCTCACCAGTGACCAGTTGTTTGCCGCCTTGCGCAAATCATCCTTGTTCCGGCTGGACATCAATACCATGCTTGACCGCATGACAGGCTGCCTGCGTGACATGGGTGTCGCTGCATCCGCCCATCCCATCGCTATCAACGCCTGTTATGACGATACGCAAGACCCGCAAAACTATTTCAGCAACTATAAAGATCAACTATTCGTTGCCTCGTGCGGCGGAAGCTGTACTGCGACAATTGATGGTGCAACGCCTGCGACAACGTGTCCGGCCATGCTGATCCTGGGCAGCCAACGCAACAAAACCAGCCAGGTACGCCTGACTTCCGCCAACAAGGCTGACCCCAACAATTATCTTGAGGCACCCAACGCCAACAGCTTCATCACGGCAGGCGCAACTTATGCGGGAGTCAGCACGTTTTCGCGTGTCACCACACCTGCCTCGGAATATCAAGACATCGTACGCTGTATCCCTACCGGCGCCAGCTTTAATTCAGTCGCCTCACCTACCCTGACCGCGCTCGGTGTGAGTCAGCTTTCCAGTTACAACCCAGCAACTCGTACCTTGTCACTGGGTAGTCTGAATGTCACGACAGGCAACCCCCTTGTCGGCACTAGCAATGCAGCCGCCTTGTTTGGATGCAGCTGGATGCCGGAACCCCACGCCACAGGCAGCGGCTTGCGTAGTTATTTCAAATTCAATATCTCAAATACCGGTTCACCCGGCCCGGGGTTTACCTTTGCGGCCATCGATGGTGACCGCAATACTGCCAACGTCTGCGGCGCAGCCAGCCAACACTTGGGTTATTCGGGTAATAACCGCAGCACGCCCTTCATTTCTGCACCAAAAATCGGCGTTGAATTTGATACGCGACGTAACTTCCGCAGTCCGCCGACACTGCCACTATTTCTGTCGCCACCATTTCTACCTGCTGGTTTCGATCCTTCACGTATCAGCAGTGCAACGGCCATGAGCACGCTCGACAATGGCCGTGCCGACCCCAGTTACCCCGGTGGTCATATTGGTCTGGTGTATTGGGGAAGTAATGCACCCATCAGCACAGGTTATGCCTGTGGCACAGGCTGTCGCACGCCTAGTGTCTGTGATATCACGGATAATCTCTGCAAACTTCCTGTGGAAGAAGATGACGACGTGCATGGCCAGCTACCCACACCGCCTGCCCTGCGCCCGCCACCAGGCAATCCGCCTGCGCCTGCCTCAGTCGCCAACCCACCGCCTTATCCACCCCCGGGCGTAAGCAAACTTGATCCCAACTTGAGCAGCACGCCTACCAATCAAGACATTCATGTGCGTGTTGAAATCGAGCGCACCGCATATGCCGGGCGCGACGACAACAGCCGGCTGGTGAAAGTAGTCGCCACATCCGCTATCCCACTCAGCGGGTTGCCCACTATCGATTCAGTGGTGCTGCAAGATGGCGATACAGTGCTGGTTACCGCACAAACCGATGCCAAAACAAACGGTGTGTATCTCGCAACTGCCATTGCCTGGACGCGTGATGCCAGCGCCGACGAAGGCATCGACCTGCCCCCGGGTACTGCCTGGTTCATCAAGGCGGGTGCTGCCAATACAGGCAGCCTGTGGCGCTTACAAAATAATGATGTGCCAGTGCTCAACAGCGATGCGCTCAGTATCCAGCGTGTGCGCTTGCCGATAAAGGCAGTCGCCACCTCACCTATCACTTTGGCGGGATTAACAACGGTGGATGGCGTGGCACTGGCCGCAGGCGACCGCGTGCTAGCCACCAAACAAAGCACCATGCCTCCAACGCCTTCGGCCAACGGCGTCTATATCGCCAGCAGCGGCGTATGGTCTCGCGCCGCGCCAGAGAACACTGTAACGGGCATGCAAGCAGGGACAACGTGGTTTGTCAGCGCTGGCAGCAATGCAAATACTTATTGGCATCTGAATAGTGATGTCACGCCAGGCACCAGCACCGATATAACCATCCAGCCCGCCACCCTCAATGACCTGTATTCCGCCACGGTGCAAACACAAGTCTGGATGCTGGCAGACAGTGCCACAGCCGCCAACCAGATCGCCCGCATGAAAACCACAACGCGTGCCATGGCACAGCTTGACCCCGTTGTCCGTTATGGTCAATGCACGGGGTCTTGCCCGGCATCCAACCCTTCAGGCCAGGTTTGTGGTGGTGTGGAAACCGATGGCAACCATTACTGCTACACCGGGCAGCAACCCAACCTGTATGATCGCCAGAAAATTTATGACGAACGCGGCAGTGCCTGCACCAGCGGGATAGCCTGTTCGGCTGGCCAATTCTGCGGTATTGATCAAAGCTGCTATCGTCCTGCTTTGCGCACCCTGCGTTTAGGTTTCACGAATAGTCAGGACAGCAACGACCAGGTCATTTCCATCACCAACTATTTCAGCACAAGCCTGCCATGAAATTTACCGGATCATCCTCATCGCCTCAATGGATGTCGTTGCGCATACCGTTCCAACAACGCGGTTTCACCCTGATTGAAATTGCCATCGTCATGTTCATCGTGGCGCTGTTGCTCGGTGGCATGCTATTGCCGCTATCGGCCCAGCAGGATATTCGCCAGCGGCAGGAAACAGAAAAATCACTCAACGACATCCGCGATGCGCTGATGGGCTATGCCGTGGTCAATGGTTACTTGCCCTGCCCTGCACCGGTCGATCTTTCCACAGGCGGCGCCGAAGCGGCGCGTGACGCCAATGGCGTATGCGC
>JAYTIQ010000044.1:0-23817 GCA_043731705.1 Rugosibacter sp. | reverse complement strand
CGGACGATGCACCGAGCGCAAGTGATAACAGTGTTTTAAGCCGTCGCGGTCTCATTTACAAAGCGTGCGGCGAGCGTCCCTTCCTGGCTTGGTGGAATCGCGATGCGCACGCGGTGGCCACACTGTCCGGTGCGACATTGATCGCCGTGTCACTAGCGCCGACTATTCATAAAACTTGCTACCACGCGGGGGGGTGTAATGAGCCCAGGAGTTTTCATGCGTACCTCAGTGACGATTCAATAATATGGGGTTTTCTCCCTATCAGGCAGCAAGGCTGGCATTAGTGCAACGCAAAAACCTATTTGTCGGCATAATTCGCGCATGGATGACGAACTCTGGATGACCGAGGCGCTACGTCTGGCGCGCGAAGCGGGTGCAGCGGGCGAAGTACCAGTTGGTGCCGTGGTAGTGCTGGACGGAGAGATTATCGGCCGCGGATTTAATCAACCGATTGGCCGTCATGACCCGACAGCACATGCCGAAATCATGGCGCTGCGCAATGCAGCAACACGGCTGGGCAATTACCGGTTACCGGGCGCAACACTGTATGTGACGCTGGAGCCGTGCACAATGTGCGCCGGCGCAATCATGCATGCGCGCATAGCCCGCGTGGTGTTTGGCGCGCCAGACCCGAAAACCGGTGTGGCGGGCAGCGTGCTGAATCTGTTCGGCGAGGCACGTTTGAACCATCATGCCGAGATTACGGGTGATGTGCTGGCTACAGAATGCGGGCAACTGCTGTCGAGTTTTTTTGCTGCACGACGCAGCCGCACAGCGATTGTTTGAGGTAACTGAAATGCAGATTCGCATTAGCTTGCCGCAACAAATACTGGAACTGCATGACGCCACCGGATTGCTGCTGCGGCGTTACCTCATATCCACCGCAAAAAATGGCGCGGGTGAGCAGAGTGGAAGTTATTGCACGCCACGCGGGCGGCACATCATCCGTGCAAAAATTTCAGGAGGGACGCAAAGCGCTGGCGCTGGTGAGGCGGCGTTAAACGCAGCGAGATGCGTGGCAAATACGGTCTTCGTGCGCCGTCGGCCAACGGGTGAAATATGGTCGCCCGAGCTGGCCGCACAATTTCCCAACCGCGACTGGATTTTGACGCGCATTCTATGGCTATCCGGTACTGAGCCGGGCAAAAACAGGCTGGGCACTGTCGACACGATGCGCCGCTACATCTATCTTCACGGCTCGCCCGATACTGTGGCCATGGGCACACCCGGCTCGATCGGCTGCGTGCGCATGCGAAATAAAGACATCATTGAACTGTTCGACCAGGTGCCCATTTATACGCCGGTGAATATTGTCGAGTTTGGCCTCACGACTGGCACCTGGGATGAACTTGGCACGCTTGCCTGTCCGCTACGCGAGGCCGTATTTGTCGTCGAGCAAGGTGTGCCGCTGGCGCTGGAATGGGATGAATTCGATGCCGTCAGCCGGCATGTCGTCGCCCGCGACAATACTGGCAGAGTGATCGGCACGGGTCGCTTGCTGCCCGATGGCCATGTTGGCCGCATGGCGGTAGCCGCGGACTGGCGTGGCAAGGATGTCGGCCGTGCGTTAATGGAACGACTGATTGAAGAGGCGGCACAGCAACAACAGAAAACCTTGCTGCTCCACGCCCAAACACGTGCTGTAGGATTTTATGCCAGGCTCGGCTTTGTTGCTGAAGGCCCGGAGTTCATGGAAGCAGGTATTCCGCATCGACAAATGCGGCGATGCTTAATCCCTGCTTAGCCTGTAACAGCAAACCGATACCGCACGCGGGTACCACGTTGCGCACCGGTAAGCCAGGTTTGCTCATCAAACGTCAGCCAGCCGTCATGCTGCTGGTAGAGCACCGTGGAACTGCGTGTGCCATAGCTGGGTGACTTCACAAAGGCGGCAGACAGCAGGCGTTCCCATTCTTGCGGGATGCCGGTAGCAGGCAAGTGCTGGTCAGGATGAATGGCGTCGTTCTGCAGTAAATCGAACAGCAGCTTATCGTCGGGTAAGTGGTCGATGGCCTGTGTCAGCGCCGTCTTGCCAGCGCCGACTTTTGGCCAGGGCGTGTCGAGCAGGTCATTCGATACGCCGTAAATGCCAGGCGCCAGCGGACGTTGTTCGCGACTTACGTTTGATGCCCACCAAAGCGATTGCCCATCGCCAAGCAGCAGGTTGTAACCGTTGTAGCTAATGCCGCTGGCAGCGATGCGTGCCAGATAGGCTTCCGGTGTTTCGCTACTCAACAGAAAATCTGCCACCAATGCGCCGCGTGAGGGCAATGGGCGGTTTTGCGCCGGGTCGCGGTAATTTGTCAGCGCGGCGAAACGGCCATTGCGGGTGACGCCGAGCCAGGTGCCACCTGCCTGCAAGTCGCGTCCAGCCAGCACTTGCGGAGCAGCTTGCCAGAAATTTGCGGTAGCGGTGGAGCGAGCAAAATACTCATCCCGATTGGCGGCAATGACCAATGGATAGTCTGGGCGAGCCTGCCAGGCGAGAAGAATCAGGCACATCGCTTAAACAAGCGTAATTAATCAATCAAGCGAGTAGGGCAGGGACAGGAAAGTCAGCCGTTCGCCATCCGGGGTACCAAGATGCACTTCGCCTGTAGCAACGGCGCTGCTTTGCACGCTAACCAGACATTCGAAACCACCTTCTGGCGAAGGCGCGATGCTGACCAATGCGCCACATTGCTGGTCACCAGTTTCCGGCGCATAAACATGTGTGCCGGGCGTCGCCAGATTTGTGAGTCGGGCGCGCACCATGCGGCGCTTCACTTTGCCAAGATAATGCGTGCGGGCAACGATTTCCTGTCCTGGATAGCAGCCTTTGGTGAAGCTCACGCCGGATACAGCGGGGAGTTCCATGTTGAGCATTTGCGGCACGAAGGCTTCCTGCGTAGCGGTAGTGACGCGTGGTTGCCCGGCAGCAATTTCCAGCCAATGCCAGGCGGCAAGGCCGGTGACTTTGGTATTAACGGTGATATCTGGCCAGCGCTTGACTGCGGTGATCGGATCAAGCGAAAGCAGCCAGCGTGTGTCATCAAACCGAATCAGCTGGCCACCATCGGTTGCGCCAACGCCTTGACGGGGCAGTGTGGTATTCAGGAAAGTCGGCGCTGGTGATACGGCAGCAGGTACCGAAATACCAATCAAGGCTCGCTCATCAGTGGCATCCGTGAGCTTTACCTTGGCGCGCAATATGTACATTGAGAGCTTTTTGAGCAACGGTGGCAAAATCTCCTTGGGCAACATCAGCAGGTAATCGTCACCTTCGCGCCAGACAAGAAAAATCGCCAAGAGCCGCCCTTTAGGGGTGCAAAACCCGGCTGTACGGGCATTCGTTTCAGCAATGCCCTGAATATCATTGGTCATCAAGTTTTGCAAAAAACTGGCCGCGTCATCGCCACTGGCACGGATCAGGCCCAGGTCTGCCATTGGTGTAATCACAGCACTATTACGTGCGGCTTGCAGCTCGGCGTCAAGCGGGCCGAAGTGTTCAAAATGTTTGGCACTATCAGCCGCACTATCCGTCGTCAAGCCTTGAGCAGCAAGGAAAGTAGTCCATTCTTGATTCATCGGGCGTCATCCATATGAGGTGTGAGAGGGTGTATTATCGCGCTCTAGCCGAAAATTTTCCGGTTTGTTATTTTCAACCCTCATGCGTGTGCTCAAACTGCTGCTGATATTCACCTTGCTCACAGCCGGAGGGATTGCCTGGATTGCCTTGCGTCCGTTGCCGCATTCTGCTGAATCCGTGGCGTTTTCCATTCCCTCAGGTGCCAGTTTACGTCGCACAGCCCAAGTGGTTGAAGCCGCTGGGTTTGATTTACCCGCCTGGCAGTTTGAATTATTAGGCCGTCTCTTGGGTCGCGCTGCGAAAATTAAAACCGGTAGCTACGAGGTCACCGGGCAAACGACAGCCTTGCAACTCATCAATAAACTCACCCATGGTGATGTCAGCCAAGGGCAAGTGGTAGTTGTGGAAGGGCGCACATTCAAGGAGTTTCGCGCCATATTGAATGCAACACCTGAGCTAGCACATGATTCAGTAACGCTGTCTGACACTGAATTGCTGGCCCGCATTGGGGCAACCCCGCTGAATAACGTGGCCAGCCCTGAAGGTCTCTTTTTTCCGGATACCTATCTGTTCGACAAAAACAGCAGCGATTTACACCTGCTGGCGCGCGCCTACCAAGCGATGCAGCGCCAATTGGCAAACACTTGGGAAGCCCGCGACCAGAACATACCTTTTAAAACTCCCTATGAGCTCTTGATTCTGGCTTCCCTTATTGAAAAAGAAACCGGACAAGCCAGTGACAGGCCACAAATCGCGGCCGTTTTCATGAATCGTTTGCGCATGGGTATGCCTCTGCAAACAGATCCTGCGGTGATTTATGGACTAGGTGAGCGTTTTGATGGCAATTTACGTCGCATCGACCTGCAAACCGATACCCGGTGGAACACCTATACTCGTCACGGTTTGCCGCCCACGCCCATTGCCATGCCTGGGTTCGCTGCATTAAGCGCCGCAGCGCATCCGCCACAAAGTGATAAAGTCTATTTCGTAGCTAAAGGAGACGGTCAAAGCGTGTTTTCACGCACACTGGAAGAACACAATGCTGCTGTAGCAAAGTACCAGAAAGGGCAAAAGTAAAACATGCGTGGACGATTTATCACCTTTGAAGGTATTGACGGCGCAGGTAAAAGCACTCAGCATGCGTGGCTGGTGGCACATTTACGCGCGCTGGGGCATGAAGTTGTTGCCACGCGCGAGCCGGGTGGCACACCTTTGGGCGAGAAATTACGTGAGTTACTTCTGGCTGAGCCCATGCACATTGAAACTGAGGCATTGCTGATGTTTGCAGCACGTCGCGAACATATGGCACAGGTCATTGAACCTGCATTAGCGCGGGGTGCCTGGGTGGTTTGCGATCGGTTTGTCGATGCGTCTTTTGCTTACCAAAGCGGAGGAAGGGGCCTTGCCTGGGGAAAAATTGCCGCGTTGCGCGATTGGACGCTAGGAGACTTGCAACCGGATATCACGTTCATTTTCGATGTTCCTGTAACAATAGCTCAAGAAAGATTAGCCAAAACCAGCAATCAGCCGGACCGGTTTGAACAGGAAAAAACAGCCTTTTTTGAGCGCGTTCGCGCGGCTTATCATCGTATTGCCGCAGAGAATCCACACCGCGTAACTGTCATAGACGCTACTCAGTCGCCTGAATTTATTAATAAATCACTTAAGAAATCAATTGCAAGTAACTGATAATTTTGTTAACTATAAAATAATAGACTCTTTATTAGCACAGGGATTCGAGCGCCTGCCTCATGCGCTGCTATTCGCTGGCCCACGTGGGGTAGGCAAACGCGTGTTGGCTGAAAAATTAGCCGCAACGCTACTGTGTGAATCCCTTGGCGAGCAGAGCATAGAAGCCAACCGGCCCTGCGGTGAATGCGTGGCTTGTCGCTGGATAGAATCCGGCACGCATCCTGATTTTCGGCTGGTTACCTCAGATGATGAAAAAGAAACAGAAGAAGTAGCGGAAGAGGTGGCAACTAAAAGGACCAGCGATAAAGCTAAAAAACAAGCCGCGAAGAGTATTGGTATCGATCAAATTCGCGCTTTGGAAGACTTCGTATTTATAGGCAGCCATCGTAACGCCCGCCGTGTCATCTTGATCACCGAAGCCGAAGCGATGACCATTCCAGCCGCCAACTCACTTCTTAAAATACTTGAGGAACCACCTTCAAGTGTTTATTTTATATTGATTTCAAATCATCAAAAAAAACTACTGCCCACCCTGCGTAGCCGGTCTCGCCTAGTGCCATTTTCTCGACCGGATGATCAAGCCACAACACAGTGGCTAAAGCAGGCAGGACTGGATGCTAAAGCGGCGCGCTATCTTGATCTTGCCGGTGGTGCCCCTTTACGCGTGATGCAATGGAAGGAAGACGGGCAGTTGGCCGCGATTGATGCATTAGTCGATAGCTTGTCGTCTGCCCCGGCTGACCCATTGATGTTGGCAGCTCGCTGGGAAAGCTTGCTCAAATCAAAAACCGAAAGCTCATTTCGTATGGAAAACCTGGTGGAAGGTGTGCAGTGCTGGCTATTTGATTTAGCCCTTGAACAAGCTTCTGGTGAGATTCGCTACCATCGTGGCTGGCCACGGCCCAAAAATATTGCGACGCTTAATCCTGTGGCACTACTTGCTGGATGGCGTGAAATCAATACTTTTCGCCGTAGCGCACGACACCCGCTTAACCCGCTATTATTTCTCGAGTCCCTCGCCATTTATTATCTGCGTGCTCTGCGCTCAATGAACCCATGACAGAACTCCTCGTTGACTCCCATTGCCACCTTGATTTTCCTGACTTTCAGGGGAATGAAGCTGCTTATTTAACAGCAATGCAAGAACATCACGTCGGTTGGGCACTTATCGCCGGCGTCACGCTGGAACGCTTTCCTGGCGTGTTGGCACTTATTGAGCGCTTCCCCAATCTTTATGCTGGCGTTGGGGTCCACCCCGATACGGAACAGGGTGAGGAGCCTACCGTAACAACCCTTTTGCGCCTCGCTGAACATCCTAAAATAGTTGCCATTGGTGAAACCGGCTTGGATTATTACCGACTGGAAGGCGATCTGGAATGGCAAAGAGAGCGCTTTCGGACGCACATCCGTGCAGCCAAACTATCAAACAAGCCTTTGATTATTCATACACGAGAGGCGGCGGAAGACACATTGCGCATCCTTCGCGAAGAAAATGCCGGTGAAGCAGGAGGCGTATTTCACTGCTTTACAGAAACGCTCGACGTTGCCAGGGTAGCGCTTGATCAGGGCTTTCATATTTCTATTTCTGGTATTGTCACCTTTAAAAAAGCGCTACAAGTCAAAGAGGTGGCTGCCTTTGTGCCACTGGACCGGTTGCTTGTAGAAACAGACTCGCCTTATCTTGCACCCGTTCCACATCGTGGCAAGCTCAATCAATCTGCCTGGGTGCGCCATGTTGCAGTAGAAGTGGCTCAGTTGCGCGGCATGCCTGTGGATGAACTTGCCCGAGAAACCACGAAGAATTTCTTTAAGCTTTTTATTAAGAATGATGAATAAGTTACTTATATTTATAGGATTTTGTTTTTTTACTTTGATAGCTCATGGCGGAGTCTATGACGATATTTTAGTTGCCGTACAAAACAACGATAGTGCTACCGTCATCGATTTGATTAATCGTGGCATGGATGTGAATACCGCCGACTCTGCTGGTTCAACGCTGCTCATGATCGCAGCACGTAACGGAAACCAAGGCCTAGTGGAGCAGTTAATCAAAAGCAAAGCCACAGTTAACCACCTGAATCGGTATGGTGATTTAGCTTTAACCTTCGCTGCTTTGAAAGGCCAGCTACCTATAGCCACCATGCTGTTAGAAGCAGGTGCAGAAGTTAATCCCTCCGGCTGGACACCGCTTCACTATGCAGCCTATGGAGGCTATCGCGAGCTCATGGCGTTGTTGATCAAATCAGGGGCAAAACTCGATTCACCTGCGCCTAATCGTCAAACAGCATTAATGCTCGCGGCAAAAAACGGGCATGAAGAGATTGTTCGCCTTTTGATCGCTGCGGGGGCAAATATCAGCCTGCAGGATGCTAATGGAAAAACAGCTCGAGCATTGGCTTTGGAAAAGGGCCATACTGATACGGCACGGTGGCTTTAACACCTGAATATCTTAAACTTCCCTACGATAATGCTAGTCATTATATTTCGCATAATTTGTATTATGTAAACTAATGTATGGGGTTATTATTTTATTTATAGGACCCACCAGCGATGCCCGAATCACGTACCTACAGTATCCCGATACGCATGCCAAGTAGCATGTCCAAGGAGCGGAATGATCACAATCATGCCCCAAAGTTGGGTCGCAAATCCGATAGCAGTTAGTCCCACCAGTAAAGCCGCCCACAAAAGCATTGCTGGTAAATTCGCCATGACGGCCCTGACACTGGTCTCCATGGCAACAATCAACCCTGTGGATCTATCCATTACCATGGGGACAGAAACTGCGGTGAGTATAAAAACTCCGGCAGCAATGACACCCCCTACAGCGCCATAGGTCAATAGAAAGGTAGCCCCCGAAGAAGTGATCCAGCTGGTCTGATAAATAGCACCGCTTATGGCAGGAAGTTCACCATGAAAATAATTTTCAAAAATCATGGCAGACAACCCGAACCAAACAAAAATAGCTAGTACAAGCAGCGCAGCCAGCTTTGCTAATCGACGACCGTTTATTCTTAATCCATTCAATGACACATCGAAATTCACCGACTGGCCTGACTCCTTGCGGCGAGATAATTCATACAGGCCTGCTGCCATGAGTGGGCTGACCAGCATAAAGCCGGAAATAGCTGCGGCAAACAAATACAAGTGGTTATTTGTAAATATCACAACTACCCAGCCCATGGCGGTGATAATCAAACCATGACCCAAGCTAGCTGCCAGGCTATACCGCATATCCTCCCACCCCTGACGCAACCAGCGGAATGGACTCAAGAACCCTACTTGTCGAATGGAAACAGCGTGTTCTGCTTGGAAGGTGGAAACATTTTGCTCGCTCATGTCAGCCTCCTCAGACTTTTTTTCGAAGTAAAACCAATCCTCACCTGCTATGTAAGACAGAACAGCTTCTGTCTTACACCTTTATCCTACGCCATTTTCATAATGCGAACCATGTTGGTAGCAAAAAATGCTGCGGGCCCGCGCCCTACCCTTACAGAAAACGGCGTGGTAGCAAGCCATTGGTCCGTGCTTGTTTTTCAAGTACTTCGCGATCATCAGGGTGAGCAATACTGATAAGGGCATTCACGCGCTCCGGCATGCTTTTCCCTTTCAGGTTAACCATCCCGTACTCAGTCACCACATACATCACATCGGTTCGGGGGGTGGTGATTACAGTGCCAGGAGGGTGTCCCACCACGATACGCGAGCGTGGTTGATCGCCTTTCATATAACGGGAAGAAAGACACATGAATGATTTGCCTCCTTCCGACATGAACGCACCCCGCACAAACTGTAGCTGCCCTCCTGTTCCTGTTTTGTGCTTGAAGCCTGTGCTTTCGGAAGCCACCTGCCCCAGCAGATCAATCTGCATCGCATTGTTGATGGAGACTACTTTGCGATTACGCGCAATATTTTCTGTGAGATTTGTCTCATTAACCGGCAAACTCATGCACATTTCATTGCCGTCAATAAAGTCATACATACGTTTCGTTCCCAAGGCAAAGGTGAAAACTATCTTGCCGCGATAGGTGTTTTTGCACGCGCCAGTCACTTTGCCTGCCGTCACCAGATCGACCATTCCATCAACAAACATCTCGGTATGAACGCCAAGATTTTTAATGGGTGCGTGGGCCAACGCACTGCAGACTGCATTGGGCATACCACCGATCCCAATCTGAAGACATGCGCCATCTTCTATTTCCGGAATGATCAGGTTCGCCACTTTGATATCAACATCTGTCACCGGCGTACTGGGCAATTCCGTCAAAGGAGCGTTATCGCCTTGAATAACCGCATCGACTTCCGAGATATGAATGACATTTTCCAAGCCGTAGCACGTGGGTAGTGCAGTGCTGGTTTCTACTACCACGCGTTGGGCTTTATCGCATAAGGCACGCACATAGCAATTCGATGCACCGAAGTTGAAATAACCATGCCGATCCATGGGTGTGGTTTTAATGACAGCAATATCCACATCCAGATAATCCTGATACAACCTTGGGCCTTCGCCAAAATTAAAGGGAATATAGCTAGTGACACCATTGTCATACAACTTGCGGTCATGCGCTGAAAAGTGCCAACTCTCACCATGAAAGTGTTGTTGCTCAGGATCAACCTCTAACACCCTGCGTGGCTTCATGCTCAGGATGCTTCTGATACGCACATCCTCTAGCTGGAGCTTACGCTCCGCCAATGCAGCATCAAACACATCGGGCTGGTTAAGCAAGGCACCGTAATCGACGGACCAGCCTGACTGAACAATATTGGCAACAACTGCTGCGGCCACCGTTTTTTCTTGCAGCATTTTTTGCAGATCCATGCTCGTACCTTTTGAAAGTAATCGTTAATTTAACCTAAAAAGTTTTTCCGATATCGCTTGCCAGTTTTTCAATCGCTGCAACCCCCATGGCATAGTAATGTTCATCTCGCTGCCAAGGTTCATTGGGTACAAGGCAACTAAGTGGTCTACCGTCAGGCGCAGGCTCTGGCTGCCAAGTCTTCAACAAGATACCTACGGCATCGGGCGCATTGCATACTAATAACACATCACATCCTGCTGTCCATGCAGCATTCGCCCGGTCAACAATATTGCCAGCCACGCTAGCGCCTTCCATGGAAAGATCGTCACTGAAAATAATGCCATCGAAAGCAAATTCATTACGTAATTTATTGATCCATACCGGAGAAAAACCAGCCGGGCGGGAATCGACTTGCGGATAAATCACATGCGCAGGCATGATGGCATCCAGTACAAGGTGCTGATACGGCATCAAGTCCTCGCGCATGTCGGATAATGCGCGCTCATCCACCGGAATAGCCACATGCGAATCCGCTGCAACCCAGCCGTGGCCGGGGAAGTGTTTGCCACAACAGCGCATGCCCGCGGACTGCAATCCATTAATCAGTGCGCCAGCAAGTTCAATTACCGCCTGAGGATTGCGATGGAAGGCGCGGTCACCAATAACCCCGCTTCGCCTCCAATCAAGATCAAGCACCGGGGTAAATGAAAAATCAACCCCACACTGACGCAGTTCAGCAGCAAGCAAATAACCGATGGCACGTGCTGCTTCGCAAGCGCCTGTTGCATCGGTGTCCCAAAAGATGCCCAACTTTCGCATGGCGGGTATCAGGCTGAAGTCATCCCGGCAGCGCTGAACGCGGCCACCTTCGTGATCAATGGCAATCAATAAACGCGGTGTGCGCAGGGCATGAATCTTTGCACACAACTCGGCGAGTTGTTGACGGTCACGATAGTTGCGCGTGAAAAGTATTACCCCGCCGACTAATCGATGTGTCAATCGCTCAGCATCTATTGCAGTCAGCGCATGTCCTTCAATGTCTATCATCAAGGGGCCAAGAGGTTGTGCTGAAAGTGTTTTCATGGCGTTTCCAGTAAAACAAATGCGACGGCGTAATCGTGTTCGTCACTAATTGAAAGATGGGCCGTCATATTTCGCTGAGCAAAATAAGCGGCAAGGGATGGAGAAAAAGCAAAGCCGGGTTTGCCCAGTGCATCGTGCGTGACACTGATTTCAGGCAAAACCAAAGGGGAGCGTATGCCTGTACCCAAGGCCTTGCCCAAGGCTTCTTTGGCAGCAAATCGTTTGGCAAGCACGCGGGCCGGGTCTTGACTGGCAGCGCAGGCAGTACGCTCATCTGGCGCTAAAATTTTTTGCAAAGCTCGTTCGCCATGGCGTTGCCACAATTCGGCCATGCGTTTGATGGCAACGATGTCAGTACCTATGCCAAAGATCATGGGCGAGGCATGCCGTTGATCAGAGTTTTCATTTCACGCACGGCTTCGCGCATGCCCACAAAAACAGCTCGACTAACAATGGCATGACCAATGTGCAGCTCACGAATACCCGGTAGTGCGGCGACAGGTTGCACGTTAATGTAGTTAAGCGCGTGCCCGGCATTTAGCCGCATTCCCGCAGTAGAAACTGCTTCACCCGCTGCACGAAGTTTAGCCAGCTCAGCCTTGACAGCCTGGCTTTCTGCATCACGTCCCTGCGTATGAAATGCCAATGCATAAGGTCCCGTGTGTAGCTCACACACGTGCACGCCAATACGCGCCGCAGCAGCAACCTGAACTAATTCAGCATCAATAAACACACTGGTCTGAATACCTGCCTGCGCCAGACGAGAAACGACGGTGTGCAAGCGCTGCTCCTGCTCAACGATATTCAATCCGCCCTCGGTCGTGACTTCATGCCGGCCTTCGGGTACCAGCATGGCCATTTCAGGTTTGATGGCACAGGCAATAGAAATCATTTCTTCGGTTGCAGCCATTTCAAGGTTTAACTTGATGTGTGTGAGCTCGCGCAAGCGGCGCACATCGTGATCCTGAATGTGCCGCCGATCTTCGCGCAGATGCACCGTGATGCCATCCGCGCCACCGAGTTGCGCCTCAACTGCCGCCCATGTGGGATCTGGCTCATAAGTTTGTCGCGCCTGACGAATCGTGGCGACATGATCGATATTTACGCCCAACTTAATCACAGTTCTTGCAACTCCATAAAAACCCGCCGCGATTGCAGCGGTTTTCCTCCCAGATGATGCGCAATCAATTGGCGCATCAGCATCTTGCTCTCCAGCCGTGTTTGCGGATCGGTATAGTCGTCCGCAACCATATCGAGCAGCGTTTTACCACGTAAAACACTCATATTCGCCGTATCATCAGCGCCGACTTTTCGCACAGGCCCGCGTTCAACCTGAAAAGCATACTGCGCTTGCGCAATGATCTGCTCGCCCGTGACCGCCTCGCGATCAAGCGTCACGCCGTAGCCTAATTCCTTGAGCAGCGCCTTCTCGAACCGCCTCAACTCGGGCGCATCCGCCCCGCCGAGAGCCAGCGCATGCAGTGCTGCACTGTAAGCGTCAAACAGCACACCATGCGGGTCTTCCCGTGGCAACATCTTGACTAATAGTTCATTGAGGTAATAGCCCAGCAACAAGCAGCGCCCGCCTAATAGTGGCATGCCGCCTATCCATTCAGCCTTGGCCAGCGTTTTGACCTCCCCTGCCCCGAACCAGCCAAGTTCCAACGGCTGGAATGCCATCAGCAATCCGCGCATGGCAGAACGTGGCCGCCGCGCACCGCGTGCCAGTAGTGCCAAGCGCCCATAGTCACGGGAAAAAATATCGACGACTAAACTGGTTTCACTATAAGGGTAAAGATGCAACACAAAAGCGCGTTGCTCATCAATGCGTTGTTTTCCACTCACCGCGTTACTCGTAGCCCAAAGATTTCAAAGCGCGTTCGTCATCGGCCCAGCCGGTTTTTACCTTGACCCAGGTTTCCAGCCAGACCTTGCCGCCAAAAAGCTTTTCCATATCTTTGCGCGCATCGGTTGAAATGCGTTTCAATCGCTCCCCCTCCTTGCCAATGACCATTATTTTATGGGCTGATCGATCAACAATGATCGCTGCAAAAATGCGCCGCAATTCACCCTCCTGCTCAAACTTCTCGATCTCGACTGCCAAGCCATAAGGCAGCTCTTCGCCCAGATTACGGAACAATTTTTCACGCAGAATTTCTGAAGCGAGAAAGCGCTCGGATCGGTCCGTGATGTCATCCGCCTCAAACACCGGGGGCATTACCGGCAAATAAGTGGCGACAGCCGATAACAATGTCTCCGTACCTGTGCCTTTTTCGGCGGACAGCGGCACAATCTCGTTAAAGATATGCAATGCTGAAACTTGCGCGATAAATGGCAGTAGTTTCCCCTTATCCGCCAAACGGTCGATTTTATTAATTACCAAAATGATTGGCTTTTCTGTCGGCAGCATGGCCATGAGCGCTTCTTCACCGGCCCCCCAGCGCCCTGCTTCAATCACCAGCAAAATCACATCTACATCGGCAAATGACGAAGTGACGCTGCGATTCATCAACCGGTTAAGCGCATTTGTGTGCGATGTTTGAAAACCTGGCGTATCGACAAAAATAAATTGATTGTCAGCCGTGGTCAAAACACCGTGAATACGATGTCGTGTAGTTTGTGCCTTCTTTGAGGTGATACTCACCTTGGCACCCACCAGACAATTCATCAGTGTTGATTTACCCACATTGGGGCGACCAACTACCGCTAAATAACCGGTACGGAAATTTTCATTCATTTTTTTATTGGATCAATCCGGGTGAGCACTAAACGCGCAGCTTCCTGTTCGGCGATACGTCGGCTACTGCCTTTGCCAATGCACAAAATATCCAGCGCAGCAATGGCACATGAAACTTCAAATTCCTGTGCATGCGCTTCGCCACGCAGGTTAATCAAAGAATAACTTGGTAAGGATAATTGACGCCCCTGCATTAATTCTTGCAAGGTGGTTTTAGGATCTTTCCCTGATTTTTGAGGATCAATACGCAAAATCCAGGGCGAAAAAAGACGGTCAATCACCTGTTGTGCCGCAATAAACCCCGCATCCAGAAATACTGCCGCAAACACCGCTTCCAGAGCATCTGCCAGCGTTGATGGGCGACTAAAGCCACCACTTTTCAGCTCTCCTTCACCTAAGCGCAAATGTTCCCCTAGGCGAATGCTGAGTGCGATTTCAGCCAGAGTTTCCTGACGCACCAAGCTCGCCCGTAGACGAGACAGCTCGCCCTCATTACATTCCGTGTAACGCAGAAACAAGGCATGCGCAATAACGCAGTTGAGTATTGAATCACCAAGAAACTCAAGCCGTTCATTGTGTGGTACTCCAAAGCTTCGATGCGTCAGCGCCTGCCGGAGAAACTCAGGACGAGTAAAGTGATGTCCCAGTGAAGTTTCTACGGCTTTGAGCTTCATTTCTTCGCACTACTACCCTCAAAATCGAAGACCAGGCTGACGTTATAAAACAAGGGGACTTTCTTCACATAAGCAAAAGAAATGACTAATCCGCCATCTTCCTTGCTTACCTCAATATCTTGTCCAGTCACGCTTTTGATCACATCAATATCAGCACGTTTATCGTACGCCGCGCGCACATCGGGTATTGCAGCTTCTTTTAAACTGCTATCCCCTGCAGTTGCCTTGACTACCTTGAGGATCTTCCCGTACTCAATCCACTCGGGCAGTACTTTCATTGTCAGCAAAGCGAGCAGCGCAAAAATCACGCTGCCTATCAGCATTCCATTGAGACTAACACCCCGTTGAAATTTCATTTTCTCTCCTAGTGAAAAGAACCAATACGCTGTAAATCGCTAAAATTAAACCAGATAAAAAATGCTTTTCCCACCAGGTTTTTATCCGGCACAAATCCCCAGAAACGGCTATCTTGAGAGTTATCGCGATTATCGCCCATGACAAAATAATGCCCATTGGGCACTTGGCAACTCACGCCATCATTATTGTAGTGACATTGATCACTATCCGGGAAGTTCACAATCGGCCGTACATAACCAGGAGCTTCAGGATCGATAAGCACCGCGTGCTGCACTTCGCCTAAAGTTTCTTTAAAACGTGGCGTGTAATACAGGCGTGCAGGATCCAAATAGTCACCCGCGTCTTCATGCTTTACTTCTTGGCCGTTAATAGTCAGTTTTTTGTTGTGGTACTCCACGAGATCTCCCGGCAGACCAACCACACGTTTGATGTAGTCCAGCGATGGGTCAGGCGGATAGCGAAACACCACCACATCACCTCGTTTAGGGCTGTTGAGTTCCATGACTTTCTTGTTGATTACCGGCAAACGAATGCCATAGGTAAACTTATTTACCAGAATAAAATCACCTACCAGCAGAGTAGGGATCATTGAACCAGAGGGAATTTTAAAAGGTTCAACAAGAAAAGAGCGAAGCACAAAAACAGCCAAAATGACCGGGAAAAAACTGCCTCCATACTCAACCCACCAGGGATCCTTCGCATTCGCCGGCCGTCTTTTTCTGGCCCAGAAATGATTGATCGCCCAAAGCACACCAGTAAAAACGACAAATAAAAACAAGATCAAGGCAAAATTCATGAAGGCTCCGCAAGGCTGTGACGACTCAAATAAGAAACTACAGAAAATAGGCTAAGACCATGGATGCTGTTGTTCTCGGCAAGCAGAAAGGGTCATTTATCGCCAACACGCAATACGGCAAGAAAAGCTTCTTGAGGGATTTCAACTCGACCTACTTGCTTCATGCGCTTTTTTCCTGCCTTTTGTTTTTCCAACAATTTCTTCTTTCGTGAAATATCGCCGCCATAACATTTGGCCAGCACATCCTTGCGCATAGCTTTAACGTTCTCACGAGCAATGATGGTAGCGCCAATCGCTGACTGAATCGCCACATCATACATTTGACGCGGAATCAACTCGCGCATTTTGGCGGCCAGTTCACGCCCGCGATAAGCCGCACTAGCGCGATGAACGATCAAGGAAAGCGCATCCACTTTTTCAGCATTGATCAGGATATCCAACTTGACGACATCGGCAACACGATATTCCTTGAACTCATAATCCAGCGAGGCATAACCGCGCGAGACGGATTTTAATTTATCAAAAAAGTCCATGACGACTTCAGCCATTGGCATTTCATACGTGAGCTGAACCTGCTTGCCACGATAGGCGATATTGATCTGGCGCCCACGTTTTTGCTCACACAGTGTGATGACTGCACCGAGATATTCCTGCGGCACAAAAATAACGTTGGTAATAATGGGCTCGCGAATTTCCTCGATCTTCTGCAGTTCGGGCAATTTGGCAGGATTCTCCACCAAAATCGCTTCACCATCGCGCAGGCGTACTTCGTACACCACGGTGGGTGCAGTGGTAATTAAATCCTGATCAAATTCACGCTCTAGCCGCTCTTGCACAATTTCCATATGCAAAAGCCCTAAAAATCCGCAGCGAAAGCCAAACCCCAGCGCCTGAGAAACTTCAGGCTCATAGTGTAGAGAAGCATCATTCAGGCGAAGCTTTTCGAGCGCGTCGCGCAGTGACTCATATTGATTTGACTCTATCGGATAAAGACCAGCAAAAACTTGCGGCTTGATTTCCTTAAATCCAGGCAAAGCCCCTGCTGCGGGGCGATCAGCCAGCGTAATGGTATCGCCGACTTTTGCTGCACCAAGCTCTTTGATGCCGGAAATAACAAAGCCCACTTCACCGGCCTTTAGCTCAGGCCGAGGCAAGGCTTTAGGGGTAAATACACCTACTTGCTCACACAAATGCGTACTGCCTGTAGACATGAGCAACAGCCTGTCTTTTGCTTTGAGCATGCCATCAACGACACGCACCAGCATCACGACACCCACATAATTATCGAACCACGAATCAATAATCAGCGCTTTAAGTGGCGCATCCAGTTGGCCTTTGGGCGGGGGAATTCGCGCAATGACAGCCTCTAATACATCTTCCACACCCAGGCCGGTTTTCGCTGAACACAACACCGCGTCAGTCGCATCAATTCCGATGACATCTTCAATTTCTTGCCGGGCGTTATCGGGATCGGCCTGAGGTAAATCAATTTTATTTAAGACCGGCACCACATCTACACCGAGTTCTATCGCGGTATAGCAGTTGGCGACAGTCTGCGCTTCAACCCCTTGCGAAGCATCCACGACCAGCAATGCGCCCTCGCAAGCAGATAGCGAACGACTCACTTCATAGGAAAAATCAACGTGCCCGGGTGTATCAATCAAGTTGAGGTTATAGGTTTTACCATCTCGCGCCGTGTAACTTAACGAAGCCGTTTGTGCTTTGATGGTGATCCCGCGTTCTCGTTCAATATCCATTGAATCAAGAACCTGGGATTCCATTTCGCGGTCTGACAAGCCTCCGCACTTATGGATGATGCGATCTGCCAGCGTAGACTTGCCGTGATCGATATGAGCAATGATGGAAAAATTACGGATGTGATTCATAAAGAACCAATAAAAAAGGCGCTCAAGAAACACACCGAGCACCTTTGAAGCCTTAAAAAGAGAGCCCTGATTTTAACGGAAAGCGCTCAAATACTCACGGACTTTCGCACTATCGAGGAAATAATGGCACAACATTTTGCCTTCTGTGTCGAGCAAAACCGGCACCAGTTCATCGTATTCAGCAACCAATGCCAGATCTGCATCAACATCAATCACGTTAATATCAAAGCTGATCGCATCAGGCTCGCCGCGAAGCCCATTTAGCGCAGTGAGCATGTCGTCGCAAAGGTGGCAATAAGAACGGTTCAGCAACCGCAGCGTCAAGTTACTTATCTGACACCCCTTTGATAATGACAAAAGTTTGCACTTCGCCGCGTCGCACAAGCAGCGTAATCGATTCTGTTTTATTTACCGCTGCAATAAGCTCATTGAATTGCGCAACCGTCTTGAGTTCAACCTGACTTCCCTTATGGATAAGCGAGAGCAGAATATCCCCCGGCCGCAAATCCGTGCGTACCCCAGCGCTCGTCACATCTTCGACGATCAGACCATTTGGCAGCCCTGCAGTACGCTTTTGTTCTGCTGACAATGCAGACAATACCAAGCCTAAACGATTAGCCTTGGTGGGCTCGGACAATTTTCGGCCATGCTTGGCTATAGGCGCAGCATCGTCAGGAATTTCGCCCATCGTAACGACCACATCAAGGAGTGTTCCCTTACGCCAAAGCTGTACGGGTACTTTATTGCCTGGTTTAGTTGAGCCAACCTTGCGCGGTAATTCGCTGGACTCTGTTACAGGCTTGCCATCAAATTTGAGAATGATGTCGCCTGGCGCAATCCCGGCTTTGTCTGCTGCAGCACCTTTTTCAACCGAGGCAACGAGCGCGCCTTGTGCTTTGCTCAAGCCAAAAGACTCTGCCAGATCTTTACTCACTTCTTGGATCACAACGCCCATACGACCACGGCTCACGCGCCCATTTTGTTTGAGCTGGGCTTGAACTTCCATTGCAATATCGATCGGAATAGCAAAAGATAAACCCATGAATCCGCCTGATCGTGAATAGATTTGCGAATTGATGCCCACAACCTCACCCTTCATGTTGAATAAAGGTCCACCCGAATTACCTGGGTTGATCGGTACGTCGGTTTGAATAAAGGGAACAAAGTTTTCTTGCGAGAGAGAACGCCCTTTTGCACTCACAATACCTGCGGTAACGGTGTTCTCAAATCCAAAAGGAGAGCCAATAGCCACAACCCACTCGCCAACTTTCATTTTTCCCGGGTCGCCCAGCCGAGTAAAGGGAAGCTTTGTGGCCGCAATTTTGATTAAAGCAACATCCGTGCGTTTATCAGCGCCCAGAACTTTGGCTTTAAATTCGCGTTTATCTGTGAGTTTGACCGTCACTTCATCAGCACCATCAACGACATGGGCATTAGTCAAAATATACCCGTCTGCGTTGATGATAAAACCTGAACCCAAAGACTGGTTTTTATATTCATGTGGTTGATCAGGCTGCCCTGGTTGGCCTGGCATACCTGGAATTTGGCCGGGGAAAAACCGCCGGAAAAATTCTTGTGCAGGATCATTTTCGTCAAAGGGAGAAAGCTGTGCCTGAGGGCTTTGTTTGATGGTTTGCGTCGTACTGATATTCACAACTGCCGGACCTTGTGTCTCAACCAAATCAGTGAAATCAGGTAGCTCTCGTGCCTGACTGGAGGCAGATAACAAAGCAGATAAAGTTATAGCAAAAACCAGACAAAAGTTCTTCATTTCCAGGTCTTACTCCTTTAAAGTTTTTCAAAGAATATTGTTTTCTTAGCGTAATTTCTGCAAAGAAAACGGGTGTTGCACCGAATGATGTTCTTTATGAAAATGTTTCCCGCGATGCCGCAATAATAAAAAACCAATCGCTAGTCCAACCAGTGCGCCTAGTGCTGCTATGCCATCACCCGCTAGCCATTGACCTGCCACTGCACCACTAATAACTAATAGCAGGGGAATGCCATACGACTCCAGCGCCGCGCGAAAGACCATGCCTTCAGCAACCGCCATGCTAACCCGATCACCTACACGTAAATCCAGCATATTACTCATGAGGTAACGACGTGGTTGATTCGTTTGGCCCAGCAAGCTTGTTTGGCACCCTGCAGGATTTGGGCAATGATCACACGCGGCAAGCCTGGCCGGTACTTCAACCCAGACTTTGTTATCGCTTGTCACCGCAACCACGCATGCTTCGCATTGCGTCATTACTTCCTCCACTCGATGCCATCACCTAGCTGTTTAAGCGCGAGAGCAGGCACCTCACCCATCACTACCAAATAATGCTGCGGGGTATGCCGGTGATACACATTCAACGCACCCATGCTGGACAATACTGCCGGGCTACTTTGCTCGCCTTCTTCAGGGTTAGCGCGCGGTTCAATAAATGCAGAAATTGTAGCCACACCATCTGAAAATAAAATGTGCAATGCTGGCTTTCCGGAACCAGACTGGCGTTTCATCGAATTAATGCGTCGAAAACCGGGAATTTTCTTGTGGAATACCCAGCCCAAGTCTTCCGGTACGATTTCTGTTGTGGTGATTTTCTGTACTTGCAAGCCCTCATTGGGAAAGCGCGGCTTTAAAGCTTGAGGTGGTAATGTGCCACCAATCGCAATTTGAGTGAAACTTAAAGAATCCAGCGTTTCACCATGCCCACCCAAAACCACGGCTCTCAACAACAAACCACTGGCATTGTCTAGCCAAAACTCATGTCCATAGCGCAAATTGTCACGAGGTTCTAAAATGATGACACGACTATTGATACCGGCAACACGACCTTGACCAATGGAACGAATCGAATAACTATCTTGCAGACGGCTCAATCCGGCAGGTAATAATGCTGGGAATTGACGGTGCGTTGCACGAGTTTCAACAATCAGACGCTTTTCAATGGGGAAAAAACTGGTTATTTCATCCCCATTGCGAATCATTTCACGCGGGCTGCCATCCAGTACCTCTATCCGCTCCAGATCACGGCCATCCACCCAAGTATGCGCTATGCGGGAAGTTTCCATTCGGTCCGCATTACGATAAACAAACACACCTTCGTAGGTTAGCTGGCGGGATGCTTGTGCCATACGCTGCAAAGCCATCAGGTTATTCTCTGCTTGAGCAAAAGTCGGCGCTAGTGATGCGGCGACTGCAGCAATTATGGCAAAGAAGCCACGACCCTGATCACGCAAGAGTCTCATTAGCGGTTAATACTCACAGCTGACACAGTACGAATATGATTTGCACCATCGACTAGCGCTCCGCCCTCATAGGCTTGATGCGCCACAAGATACTCCTGCAACCGCGCTGCTTGGTCTGCTTCGGCGACAGCGGATAAAGCAGGTGACGATGAAACACGGGATGAGACAACTTTACTTTGAGTGACAGGCGAAGTCATAGCTGCAAGGCTAGGCACAGCGGGGGTTATGATCGTCTGGTTAGCCGCGATTATTGAGCCAACAGGCATTTGAGCAGGCGCTAAAGCGACCCATGCCACCACGGCAACGCCTGCCATAGATGCCGCAAGTGCCATGACAGGGCGTTGCCAGCGGCTAGCACTGCGTGGTGCGTGGGGCGACAATATCGTGGGTTCTAGCGATAACGCAGCCATCACGCGGCTGCTTACATCAATTGCTAAATCATGTTCGTGCCGTATGGCATCCCCGATGACATGGTACAGGCACCAAATACTTTTCTGATCTCTGTCGCGCGATAAAGTCGCTACCGTGTCCTTTGCCTCATCGGTTTCGAGCTCTCCATCTACCAATGCAGAAATTCGTGTTTTCATTGTCTTATCCTCGCACGTCTACTACAAACACAACAAAAATCTCTGGGCTACCATCGCTTTTCGGCTGTTGTATCCAGCAATGGCCGCAACTTCAATGCAATCGCATCGCGTGCCCGGAAAATCCGGGAACGTACTGTACCAATCGGACAATCCATCACATCAGCAATTTCTTCATACGACAAGCCTTCAATTTCACGTAGCGTCAAGGCGGTACGCAAATCCTCGGGCAAGGCTTCCACAACCGCATTGACGGTTTCGCCAATTTGTTTAGTCATGAGCAATCGCTCAGGCGTTTCATTATTTCGCAGCAATTCGGGTTCATCGTAATTTTCAGTATCTTCACCACCGGTTGTTGAGGTCAACTGCGCTCGTCTGCCATGCGTAACCAGCCAGTTTTTAGCCGTATTAACACCAATACGATACAGCCAGGTATAGAACGCACTATCGTTACGAAAGTTCGGCAGCGCCTTGTATGCGCGGATGAAACTGTCTTGCACAATATCTTCTACCTCGGCCGGATCACGCACCATGCGTGACACCAACCGCGCAAGCTTGCGCTGATACTTGGTGACCAATAATCCAAAAGCTTGCTTGTCGCCAGCTTGGACACGTTCAACAAGTATCCGATCTGCTTCACGATCTCCCATGGGCTTTGTGCTTTGATTCCGCCTAAAAACAAAATTTTGCAGCCAATCTGACTGCTGGTCAGTATATCAAGCCAATCCGCCCGTTTCATATTGAGTGTCCCATTCATCTCTCGTGCATCCTTGGTAACCCGCCAAGTTCTCAAGCCACTTACTGAAGACAGTGACTTTATTACGGCTGAATAGTTCCCTGCTTGTTGAATGATATAGTTCCGCCCCATGAAACAAAAAACGCAGAAAGAACAAAAGATCATCAAGCACTTCGATGTCCTTATTATTGGCAGCGGACTTGCGGGGCAATCCCTGGCGCTTCGTCTGGCAGATACCCATCGTGTGGCGCTAGTGACTAAAAAAACACTGGGGGACTCAGCCTCCGCCTGGGCACAAGGTGGCATAGCTGCCGTTTTGGATGAAGGTGATACTGTCGATGCTCATATCGCCGATACCCTGACCGCGGGTGCTGGTTTATGTGATCCCGGCGCGACACGCTTTGTTGTCGAACATAGCCATGAAGCCATTGATTGGCTCATGGCCCGTGGCGTGCCGTTTACTCGTGATGACTCGTCCTTTGGATTTCATCTCACCCGCGAAGGCGGCCATGGGCAACGCCGTATCATTCATGCGGCCGATGCAACTGGCAAAGCCGTGCAGAACACGCTTACCGAGCAGATCCGACGACATCCGCAAATCACCGTCTTGGAGCAGCATATTGCAGTAGATCTTGTTACCTCCAGCCGACTCGAAGCAAACCCTAATCGCTGCCTGGGTGCCTATGTGCTGGATATTCAGAACGATACTGTCGTCACTATCGGCGCTGACCATACGGTATTGGCAACAGGGGGCATCGGAAAAGTTTATCTTTACACGACGAATCCCGATACCGCAACGGGAGATGGCATTGCCATGGCTTGGCGTGCAGGCTGCCGTGTTGCCAACATGGAATTTGTTCAATTTCATCCAACGTGCTTGTATCACCCCCACGCCAAATCTTTTCTGATTTCCGAAGCCTTGCGCGGCGAAGGCGGCCTGCTGCGTTTACCCGACGGCACCCGCTTCATGCCTAATTATGATCCACGCGCTGAATTAGCTCCGCGTGATATTGTCGCCCGCACCATCGATTTCGAAATGAAACGTCATGGCGTGGATTGCGTTTTTCTTGACATGACGCATAAACCGGCGGATTTTCTCAAAGCGCATTTTCCTACCATCTATGCACGCTGCCTGGCGCTCGGTATTGATATCACCAAAGAACCCATTCCCGTAGTACCTGCCGCCCATTATGCTTGTGGCGGAATTGTGACTGATATGGGGGCACGAACGGATTTACCTGGTTTGTATGCGATTGGTGAAACTACTTTTACCGGACTGCATGGTGCGAATCGACTCGCCTCGAATTCCTTGCTGGAATGCGTGGTCTTTTCAGCCGCAGCAGCAAAAGCAATTAATGAAACAACGGTCAAACCGGCACCCACCTTGCCGCACTGGGATGAAAGTCGCGTACGCGATGCTGATGAAGAAATTGTCATTTCTCACAATTGGGCAGAATTGCGCCGCTTCATGTGGGATTACGTTGGTATCGTGCGTACCAATAAACGTCTGGAACGTGCGCTGCATCGCATCAGCTTGCTAGAAAAAGAGATCAGCGAATACTACGAAAATTTTCGTATCAGCAACGATCTCATCGAGCTGCGTAATCTGGTTCTGACTGCCCGTCTGATTGTGAAAAGCGCACAATCTCGCCATGAAAGTCGCGGGCT
>JAYTIQ010000043.1:0-3213 GCA_043731705.1 Rugosibacter sp. | reverse complement strand
GTGACATGCCGCTTGTACAAATGACGCTGCCCTTTTTTGAGAGTCGCGTCAATAATCCAGGCGCGGTGCAACTCATAACGAATTAGATCCTGATTGATGTGTTTTTTGCCGAAAATCTGATCGAAACCCACGTTATCCTGTGCCAACTTGAAATTGTTGTAGGGCACGAACAATTCCTTCTTGCCAACGAGTTTGCGATCATGACGCGCTTCTGCACCGCCAAAATAATGCATGAAGCGACTGGCAACAGTGCGCTGTCCATCAGAACCAAACGATGGGCTGTCATGGAATCCGATTTCAGGTGCCTTTCTTACGCGACGTTGTCCAGGCAGGTAGAGATACACCTGAAAGTCAAATTGTTCCACGTAATTACAACCCCCAAACAGCAAACCGGCTGAGCGCGGCGGCTGCAATACCTCTTGAGAATCACAGAACATCGACAATCCAAATGCCGTGAACCAAGGATTCTTGGGAATATCCTTCTCTTTAAACCACCACGGCCAGATGGCACGCTCGTGAGAAATCACGTCTGTACGGTTACCGAAGGCATCAATCAAGGCGCCATTGATAGTGACATCCAGCGATGTCCCCCGGAAGGCCATGAAAGTGCTCCATCCGGCTTCATCACCATTCTCAGGAATCGGGAAGGGAATGCCCCCTCCTGTGATGTAATCCTTCAGGCAAACGTGGCCTTTACTGACCTGATCAGGGCATATTTTTATGGCTTTTGCCTGCTTCATTGTTTGTTCATATACCCACGGCTCATAGGCACCTGTACGATGCGTGGGATAAACATGCATCCTGAAGGTATCCGGATACTGTTTGAACATTGCAATCTGCCCTGCCATCAGCTTGTCCTGATACTGCGTGTAATTTTTTGCCGTAATGGTAAATAACGGCTTTTCATTCGCGAATGGATCAGGGTAATCGCCTGCCTTGTAGCCCGGAGGGGGTGCCAGTGGCTTGGGATTCCATGCAGGAATCGACCCATCGGCATTACCTGCTCGAATAGCGCCCATCGGGGTCAAAGGCGTGCCTTCAATCCCCAGCTTGGACAACTCGCCTGCCGACAAGGCCGCACTGGCAGTTTGGCTGCCAAGCGCACAGCCAATGGTAGCGATTATCGCAACCAGTTTTAAATAATGGGGTGTTCTCATTTTTATCGAAACTCCTCTGTTTTAGATGTAGATGTAATTGAATTTAGAACGATATGCTGACATTGGCTTGCAGAAAATCACGATCATAAGTGCCATTCAGCAAGCTGTTGGCAGCATTTTTTTCCGAATGTCTGCCCATGAAGTTGGTAAAACTGACGCCGCCCTTGTATCGCCCACCTGCATAGTCAAAATCCAGACCAAGCGTCAATGCTTGACGCCCGCCAACAAAGGCTTTAGCGCCGCCCAGCTCGTTGGAATTACCATGCATATCCCAGCGATAAGCCAGATTAGGCGTGAGTGCTATCAAATTGAAAAGTGCTGCTTGGTAAGTCAGCGAATGTTTCATCTGCAGACCTGTCCAGCTCTTGGTCAGCGTAGGCTCAAACAAGGTTGCTGCAGCAGGCAAATTACTTAATTTCCCGACTGCAACCTCAACGATTGAACTCCCCGCATCGGCGCCCAATTGATGTACCACACCCCAGTTCTTTTGAACAGTCAATTGCATTTGGTGGCGATTCGATGTTGTCCAACCTTGCTGATACGATCCAACAGCGACCGGCGCAGCTGACGTAGTACGGCCATTCAAAACCGGCGCTAACAGCTGAATCGGGGCATCCTTACGCATACTGTATTCGCCGCCAATGGCAAGGCCCGCCACATTGGTGTTGAACGAAATGCCATAGCGCTTGATGTCTTCAGGGTAATCAACAAAAAACTTTCCCGTTTTGGCATAGGTAGAAATCATCGGTAGATGGTCATGCAGGTTCTGTGCATATAACGCCACTTCGCCGCCATTAAAGAACTCAGGGAAGAATTTTCGTACCGCAATCCCCCACTGGCCGTTCTTGGAGGCTAGCTTGTCGGAGGTACGTACAAGGCCACCACCTAACAGATCGCAACGACCTGCTGGTGTTCCTGCAGCAACGCAACCACCACCAGCAACTCCATTACCACCCAGATCAAAACCACCGCCATCGCCAATTGCATCCAGTGTCGCAAACGGGCTACCCATGGGGTCAACCTTGACCTGGTCAAATTTGAACAATCCAAAACCTTCCACCGTCCAGTTGTTATCCGACCAGGACAGATCAATAGCATTGGCACCAATGAAAGCATCTTTCAAATCAGCGCCCGGCGTACGCAGCTTTTTGATATCGAAGGTATTGATATCAGCCAGCCCACCCTGAATAAAAGTGCTCTCGCCCCAGTTGATGACTTGCTTGCCCACACGCAACTTCACGGTATCACCCAGTTTGGTATAAAACACTGCATCGGTAATATCTTCGGAATGCAACAAGGTATTGCGTACATCCGTTGGTAAATTCTTATTGCGGTAGGCAGCATCGTAAAAATAATTACCGCGCATCAAATAACCCATATCACCACGCTTCAACTCCAGTGTGTGCGAGATGCGGATGGCATCCGATAATGTGTCACCACGATCAGGAAATAAAACACGATTGCCATAAGAAGTCGCCTTGGTATCATTTTGTGCAGACTGCATGCGACGCATGTACCCGTAGGTAATATCCGTATCAAATGCCCCTTCAATCCCGCCCCCCAGGTTGAAGCTGAAAGCCAATGCGGCAGGAGATTGTAAAATTCCCGCTGAAGCTAGTGCCAAAGCCGCAACAGTAGTACGGCAAATGGCGATCCCTCGTTTTGATTTTTTCATCTGAAACTCTCCCAGTGTAGTTTTTTATTCCATGACTAAACAAATTTTAATTTTGTGAAACAAAACCTTGTCGTTGTAGCAACGTGCCACTTTTCCTCGCTGTATGATCGCTACATCCACTTTAAAACCTCAAACGTTAAGTGCTAAGCAATTCTTTATTTCTATTAACTTCCACTAAAAATAATCGGTGCAAGTAATTACATAAGCTTACAAAAAAATTGACAAGAGGGAAAATTTTTAAAAAAAATGTTGTTTTCTTGCAACAAAATTAGGTCTCTATCGCCTCAAAACGGGAACACGATATACCGTGGCAGCACATCGGCGTCATACACGGCACGCCGTTCGCGAAACACGGCACGGCATGTGTCACCTTCCTGCTGG
>JAYTIQ010000042.1:0-4647 GCA_043731705.1 Rugosibacter sp. | reverse complement strand
TTCGCCGCCAAATCGTGCGCCACGCGCTCACCGTGCTGCACCAGGCTGCGCGTACCCAAGGCAAAGTACAACAACACAGCATCTGCAATCCACGCCCATTCACTACGCCAGCCGCCCAGCACTTTGCTAGCCCATGCGCTGAAAGAGCCTCCGTTAAGGGCGAAAGAATCAAACAACGCCATTAACCCGTGGCTAACCAACAGGCACAAACCGATGCTCAACGCAACACACGGCACAATAAGTAGTAACCAGGCCAGCAAACCCCGTAATCGGTTAAAGACAGGATGCCCGGGTTCTCCACGGCGCAACCAGCTTTCCATGGCATTCGCCAAATACCCAAACCCGACGAGCGGATGAAACCGATGAGGCTCGCCAAACACGCGATCCAATACAACTCCTGTAATCAGCGCTAACGGCAGAGCAGTGGAAATCACGAGCATGGGATAATCGGCTGAGCATGGAAATATCAAAATGCAATTCTAAGCTTTTGCCGATGAAACGTATTGCGGTGCAATAATTGTTAACACAAATGAATAAATCGTCCCTTCCCCGTCACACTGCCACGCTCATGATTCAAGGCTGCACCTCGGACGCAGGCAAGACCACTCTCGTCGCTGCCCTGTGTCGTATCTTCCATCGCCGTGGCGTGAAGGTCGCGCCGTTCAAGCCGCAAAACATGGCCTTGAATTCCGCTGTGACCATTGACGGCGGCGAGATTGGCCGTGCGCAGGCTTTACAAGCACAGGCCGCAGGCATCGCGCCGCGCATTGATTTCAATCCTGTATTGCTCAAACCTACCACCGACCGTCGCGCTCAAGTCATCATTCATGGCCATGCGGTGGATACATTGGACGCCCGCGCTTATCACGAGTACAAACGCGTGGCGATGACGGCCGTGATGCAAAGCTGGCAGCGGCTGACGGACGAATTCGAGTGCGTAATTGTGGAAGGTGCGGGGAGCCCGGCGGAAATCAATCTGCGCGACCGCGACATCGCCAATATGGGCTTTGCCGAAGCGGCTGACGTGCCGGTGATTTTGATTGCCGACATCGACCGGGGCGGTGTGTTCGCCCATCTGGTCGGCACGCTGGAACTGCTCTCACCCAGCGAACAGGCCCGCGTGAAAGGCTTTGTCATTAACCGTTTTCGCGGCGACATTGGCCTGCTGGAATCCGGCCTTGAGTGGCTGGAAGCGCGCACCGGCAAGCCCGTGCTGGGTGTGCTGCCGTATCTGCACGGCCTGATGCTGGATGCGGAAGACGCCATCGCTACGGAAAACCATGCCAAAGCCAACACACGCTTGAAAGCCGTCGCCATCGCTTATCCGCGCTGCTCTAACCACAATGATCTCGACCCCTTGCGCCTGCACCCGGAAGTTGACTTTGCCTGGCTTGCCCCCGGACAAGCGCTGCCACCTTGCGATTTGGTGATCCTGCCTGGCTCAAAAGCCGTGCAGGCAGATTTAGCCTGGTTGCGAGAAAAAGGCCATGACATCGCCATAGCACGTCATCTGCGCTATGGTGGCAAGCTCATCGGCCTGTGCGGTGGCTATCAAATGCTGGGGCGCTGGCTGCACGACCCGCAAGGGCTGGAAGGCGCACCAGGTAGTCAGCCGGGTTTGGGTGTGCTGGATTGCGAAACAACTCTGGAAGCGGAAAAACAGTTACGCAATGTCACGGGCCGCTTTGCCTTGCCCGGCGCGCCGAAGTTCACTGGCTATGAAATTCACATGGGGGTGACGACGAACATGACAACAAGCCCCGCACTCGCCCGTCCTGCCGTGCGTTTTGATGGTGGCCGTGAAGATGGCACCATCTCAGCCGATAACCAGGTTTTCGCCACCTACTGCCACGGCCTGTTTGATCAACCAGAAGCCCTCATCACACTTCTCGCCTGGGCGGGAATGGGAGATGCCAGGCATGTCGACTACACCGCGCGTCGTGAAGCCGACCTTGACCGTCTGGCGGATGCGGTAGAAACCGCGCTCGACTGGGAAAAACTCGGCGCCAGCATGACTTTGCCAAAAGTCACATGACCGGGCTTTTAAGCTCCAGTGGCAAACCAGCGGCAACAAAAGTCACACGATCGGCCAGCGTCGCTACTCGTTGGTTCAAGCGTCCGGCTTCATCCACAAACCGACGGGTGATTTCGCCCAGCGGAATAATGCCCAGTCCCACTTCGTTGCTTACCAGAATCACACGACCGGGAAGCTGTGGCAATACGGTAAACAGCGCCGCCGTTTCCTGCGCCAGCCGCTGCCCACGCCGTTCATCATGACTATTATCAGCAAATAAAAGATTGGATAACCACAAAGTCAGGCAGTCCACCAAAAGACAACGCCCGGGGGCGGCATGCTTTGTGAGCATTGTGGCTAACTGCAACGGCTCTTCCACCAAGGCCCAGCCAGATGGCCGCCGCGCCTGATGATGGGCAATGCGCTCGGCCATTTCTGTATCTCTCGCCTGAGCAGTAGCAAGATAAGTCACAGTCAATTGTGATGCCTTCGCACGCTGTTCTGCCAGCGCGCTCTTGCCCGAACGGGCGCCACCAAGAATGAACTCTATCATCCGCACATTATCGCTGATTGGTATAGTGCACGATAATTCAAAAAATCCATACGGAGGAAATAATGAATAACGAACAACGCAAAGTACGCACGGGTAGTTTCGACACATTTTTTCACGAAAGCGGCTCGCCTGACGCGACACCAATTTTATTGCTGCATGGCTCAGGCCCGGGCGCGAATGCGATGTCCAACTGGCAATTTGCCCTGCCTTTTCTGGGCGAAAGCTATCACTGCTTTGCGCCCGATATTGCGGGGTTTGGACTAAGCACCTACCCAAGTCTGCCACAAGGCGCCGCTGCCTGGATTGAAATATGGGTCGCGCAGATGATTGCTTTTCTGGATACCCTGAAGCTGAAAAAAGTGCACCTGGTGGGCAACTCCATGGGCGGTGGCGTGGCCATGCATCTGGTGAGCCGCCATCCAGAGCGCTTTGATCATGTCGTGCTCATGGGCGCTGTGGGCGCGCCATTCACTGCAACCGAAGGCCTCAAACGCGGCTGGGGTTACTACAACACCGGCACTAAAGAAGAGCTGGCCTTTTTAGTGCGCAAGTTTTTGCATAATCCGGACATCCTTGGTGGCGATGTAGATGCCATTGCAGCCAACCGCTACCAGTTCGTCATGCAAGACAGCGTGCGCCACCAGTTCGAGGCGATGTTTCCGGGGGATACGCAAACGCATATCAATGCCTTTGTGTTGCCGCCTGAAAGCTTGCAAAAAATAACTAACCCCATCCTCGCCACCCATGCCCGCGAGGATTTTTTCATTCCACTCAGCACATCCGAATACATGGTCAAGCACTTGCCCAACGCGCAAATGCACGTGTTCAGCCAGTGCGGACATTGGATACAAATCGAGCAACGCAAGGCATTTAACAATCTGGTCAAGCTGTTTTTTGATGGCGGACTAGACCAAAAGTAACATTATTAACAAATAACTATATAAATAAGTTAAACCATTTTCTATTTTTAATCACTCTTCAAAAACCATGACTTCCACAAAAGACATCAATTTATTTTCACCCGTTCAACTCGGCCCCTACACCTTGAAAAACCGCATGGCCATGGCGCCCATGACACGCAACCGCGCGACCGAGACCAATTCGCCGCACGCATTGAACGTTGAATACTATCGCCAGCGTGCCAGTGCCGGACTGATCATTACCGAAGGTGCTATCGTTTCCGCCGAAGCGGCGGGTTACCCTGGCACACCGGGCATTTACAGCCCGGAACAAGTGGCGGGCTGGCGGCAAGTGACGGATACCGTGCATACCGCAGGCGGGCGTATTTTTCTGCAACTGTGGCATTGCGGACGTGTTTCGCACAGATCGCTGTTACCAGACGGTATGCTGCCTGTTGCACCTTCTGCAATAGCACCGGCAGGAGACGCCATGACCTTTACCGGCATGCAGCCTTTTGAAACCCCGCACGCGCTGACGCTGGAAGAAATCCCCGGCATCATCGAGATGTTCCGCCACGCTGCGCGTTGTGCGCTGGAGGCGGGGTTTGATGGCGTCGAACTCCATGGCGCGAATGGTTATTTGATTGACCAGTTTTTGCGCGATGGATCAAACCAGCGCACGGATGCTTACGGCGGCTCAATCGCTAATCGTGCCCGCTTCATGCTGGAAGTCACCGAAGCGGTGTGTAGCGTATGGGGCGCTAACCGCGTCGGCATTCGTCTCTCGCCCTTGGGCCCCTTTAACGACATGCACGATGCCAACCCCGAAGCCACCTTTAGTTACGCCGTTGAAGCGCTCAACCGTTTTGGCCTGGCCTATTTGCACATTGCCGAAATGGGCAGCGATAAACCCGGCGCTGCAGGCCCGGCGTTCGACCTCTTCAAACTGCGCAGCGTGTGGAAGGGGCTGTACATGGCCAACTATGGCTATGACCTCTCGCGCAGCAATGCGGTATTACAAGCTGGCCGTGCCGACATGGTGTCCTTTGGCGTGCCATTTTTGGCCAACCCTGACCTGCCCTGCCGCTTTGCCACGGGTGCGGCACTTAACGCGCCAGATGTCGCCACTTTTTATGGTGGCGACGCCAAGGGCTACACCGACTACCCCGCTTTGTCGGCTT
>JAYTIQ010000041.1:0-3917 GCA_043731705.1 Rugosibacter sp. | reverse complement strand
CAATGGCATGCGGTGATTGACGTGCATCTGAATGGTGCTTTTTTTGTGAGTCGGGCGGCTGCTGAACATTTCCGTAAACAGGAAAGCAGCACATATGTGCATATGACCTCTACATCCGGCCTGATTGGTAATCTGGGTCAAGCCAACTACGCAGCGGCCAAGTTAGGCATTGCTGCGCTGTCCAAATCCATCGCGCTGGACATGGCCCGTTACAACGTGCGCTCCAACTGTATTTCGCCTTTTGCCTGGAGTCGCATGATAGGCTCGATTCCGACCGACACCCCCGCGCAACAAGCGCGTGTCAAGCGCATGCAGACCATGGAAACATCGAAAATTGCACCAGTCGTGGTGTATCTCGCTTCAGATGCAGCCAAAGATGTAACTGGGCAAATATTTGCCGTGCGCAGCAACGAGATTTTCTTGATGAGCCAGCCACGGCCAGTACGCGGTATCCATCGCAGTGAAGGCTGGACACCACAGACAGTGGCGGAGCATGCCATTCCAGCACTGCGCTCCAGTTTTGTGCCGTTGAATGTCTCGGGTGAAATTTTTAGCTGGGATCCGATCTAGCCAAACTGACTGCAGGCGTATCCATACTGACCATGTCTTGCTACCCACTATCTATCTATCCATTGCCCTGAAGTAGCCCAAGGAGTTATTCATGCTTGATGCTTATATTTACGATGGCCTGCGTACGGCCTTTGGCCGCCATGCCGGTGCGTTAGCGCCCGTGCGTCCGGATGATCTGGTTGCCGGGGTGATGAAAACCCTGGTGGCGCGCTCGCCCTGGCAGCCGGAACAAATTGAAGATGTGCTGCTCGGTTGTGTCACGCAAGCCGGGGAGGATGCCCGCAACATTGCCCGCAATGCCTTGCTGCTGGCGGATTTTCCTGTCAGCGTTTCCGGCCAGACGGTGAACCGTTTATGCGCTAGTGGCCTGGGCGCTATTGTTGATGCCGCGCGGGCGATTACCTGCGGCGAGGGCGAGCTGTATCTGGCCGGTGGCGTGGAGAGCATGAGCCGCGCGCCGTATGTGATCGGCAAGGCGGACAGCGCCTACAGCCGCGACACCAAGATGTATGACAGCACCATCGGCACGCGTTTTCCCAACCCGCAAATGATCGCCAAATACGGCAATGATTCCATGCCGGAAACGGGCGACAACGTGGCCAGGGATTTTGGCATTTCGCGTGAAGAAGCCGATATTTTTGCCGCGAACTCGCAAGCCAAATACGAAGCGGCGCGGGCGGCCGGTTTTTTTGCCGCAGAAATTACGCCAGTGGGCGTGCCGACAGGACGCAAATCCCCGCCGCGCATGGTGGATCAGGATGAACACCCGCGCCCGGAAGCCAGCCTTGAATCGCTGGCAAAATTAAAGCCCCTGGCGGTTGATGGCGTAGTCACGGCTGGCAATGCTTCTGGCATTAACGATGGCGCGGCGGCCTTGTTGATCGGCAGCCGTGCAGCAGGCGAAAAAGCGGGAGTTAAGCCTTTGGCGCGCATCATCGCGTCCGCTGCCGCAGGCGTTGAGCCACGCATCATGGGCGTGGGGCCGGCCTATGCCATCCCCAAAGCCCTGGCGCGCGCTGGGCTCACGCTGGCGGACATGGATATTATCGAAATCAACGAGGCGTTCGCTTCGCAAGTGCTGTCGTGCTTGAAGATCATGCACATCGCGTTTGATGATCCGCGCGTGAATCCGAATGGCGGCGCGATTGCCCTGGGGCATCCGCTGGGCGCGTCGGGCGCACGCTTGACGCTGACCGCCACACGCGAGCTGATTCGTCGTCAAAAGCGCTATGCCGTGGTGAGCTTGTGCATTGGCATTGGCCAAGGCTTGGCCATGGTGATTGAGCGCGTGGATAGCTGATTTATAAATAAGCGATGGCTGTTGATATCGAATATCTCAAGCAATGGACAGGCCGCAGCGAAACCGTGCAGGATGTGCTGCACGCCAAGCCCTTGGTGTTATTCAGCGCTACGCTGGACAGGCAGGATCCGCCGCCCAAAGCGGGCGACGAGATTCCGCCATTTTGGCATGGCCTGTATTTTTTAACCGCGACGCGTCAATCCGAACTGGGCGCAGACGGCCATCCGCCACGCGGCGGATTTTTGCCGCCCGTGCCCTTGCCGCGCCGCATGTTCGCCGGGGCGCAGGTGGATTTTGTGCGCCCTTTGCATGTGGGGCAGACGGTTGAGCGGCGCTCCACGATTCTTGGCGTGAGCCAGAAACAGGGGCGCAGCGGCGAGATGGTTTTTTTACAGCTGCAGCACGAGATCAGCGATGCGGCGGGTGTGTGTGTTGTTGAGACGCAGGATATTGTGTATCGGGATGAACCGACGGCGGAGACTAGAACGCAGATTAAGCCGACCGAGCCGGCTGTTGCTGCCGCTAATGCCGTATCACCAGAGCCGACTTTTTCTAAAAACGAAGTTTCTGCAAAAGAATCCCCTGTAACACCAGCGCCTGCAACACAAGTACAGTGGTCACGCACCATCACGCCAGACCCGGTATTGTTGTTTCGCTATTCCGCGCTGACCTTCATCGGCCATCGCATTCATTACGATTACCCCTACACTACGGAAGTGGAAGGCTATCCCGGCCTGGTGGTGCATGGCCCGCTGCAAGCGACGATGCTGCTGGACTTATTGCGTTGCGAGTTGCCGCAATGTGTGCCCAAACGTTTTGTGTTCCGCGCGGTGAGCCCTTTGTTTTGCACCGGCGCGTTTTGCGTTTGCGGCGCAACAATGGGTGGGGGGCAATACAGCCTGTGGATTGAGGATCAACACGGCCGCGTAACCATGCAAGCGACTGTAGAAGCGCCCGAGTAAGCCTCCGGGTAAGCCCCCGGGTAATCCCCATTACCGAGAAAAATAAACATGAATACTGCTGCTGAAAAATACCCCGAACTGCGCGAAGCGCTGCGCGATTTATGCGCGCATTATCCCGATGAATATTTTCGCCGCATCGATGAGGAGCGTGGTTACCCGGAGGAATTTGTTAACGCGCTGACCGAAGCAGGCTGGCTGGCGGTGATGATCCCGCAGGAATACGGTGGCGCGGGTCTGGGTCTGGCCGAGGCATCCGTGGTAATGGAGGAAGTCAATCGCTGCGGTGGCAATGCCGGCGCCTGCCACGGCCAGATGTATAACATGGGCACCTTGCTGCGCCATGGGTCGGACGCGCAAAAAGCCCAGTACCTGCCGGGCATCGCCAGCGGCAAACTGCGCCTGCAATCGATGGCGGTGACCGAGCCGACCACGGGCACGGACACCACCAAGCTGAAGACCACCGCAGTCAAAAAAGGCGACCGGTATGTGGTGAATGGCCAGAAGGTATGGATCTCGCGCATCCAGCATTCCGACTTGATGATCTTGCTCGCGCGCACAACGCCGGTGGCTGAGGTCAAGAAAAAATCCGAGGGCATGTCGATTTTTATCGTCGACCTGAAAGAGGCGATTGGAAAAGGCATGACCGTGCGGCCGATCCGCAACATGGTGAACCACGAGACCAACGAAGTGTTTTTCGATAACCTGGAAATTCCGGCGGAAAACCTGATTGGCGAAGAAGGCAAGGGCTTCAAATACATTCTGGATGGTCTGAATGCCGAGCGCACCTTGATCGCTGCCGAATGCATCGGGGACGCTTACTGGTTTATCGATCGCGCGACAAAATATGCCAAGGATCGCATCGTGGTTGATCGCCCGATTGGCAAAAACCAGGCCGTGCAGTTTCCGATTGCCGAGAGCTATATCGAAACCGAGGCGGCTAACCTGATGCGCTGGGAAGCGTGCACGCTGTTCGATGCGCATCAAGCCTGCGGCGCGCAAGCCAACATGGCCAAATATCTGGCCGCCAAGGCCTCGTGGGAAGCGGCTAACGTCTGCCTGCAAACGCATGGCGGTTTCGGTTTTGC
>JAYTIQ010000040.1:0-11517 GCA_043731705.1 Rugosibacter sp. | reverse complement strand
TTCACAATCAGGTTTTTATCCAGCGTAAATAATTTCAAACGAAAATGACAGGCCACTTTCAGTCCCGCTTCTTGCCAATGGGCGAATGAAACATCGCTGGACCAAACATCCTCAATGGTCGTGGTAATCATGGCCAAAAAAAGCTGATTGTGCTGCTGACTAAAACGCTCATTGGAAATCACCAATACAGGGCGGCGTTTTATGGTCTCGCGATCCGTGAATGGAAAAGGAACGGCAACGATATCAAATGCTTTAAAGATCACGCTAGGATTCCTCGTCCTGTGGTGAGTTCTATTCAGACAAGGTTTCTTGTAGCGCGGATAACCTGGCATTTATGGATGGATCAATACGTTTGACAATAATCCAATTGTTGCCATCGATGTCAAATGCTAGCATTTCAGTCCAATAGGTACAGATCAAACAGATGACTATCAATTCAATTAAAGACCAGCTATGCATTTCGATTTAAAACCGCCCTCAGTGGTATCACCGATGGCGAGCCGTTAAAGTTAAATGTTGGCCAGACGATCGCTCATATTTCAATGCTATTTCAAGTATGCTTTCCCAGTGGGAAAAGCATAACCAGTGGCAGTGATGCTGAGATCGCCTCTGGCCTGTTTTTGCCAATCCGGGCCTGCCGTCTAATGCCGACAAACTCAAAAAAGCCATTTGCCATAATTCCGGTGACAGCGCATAACGTGATGACCCAGCAATGAACTTCCTTTTACCACCCCTGCTCTCCTTTATTGTGTGTTTTTTGGTTTTGCGCTGGTTGTTGCGTGGGCGACTAGCGAAAATGACGCTGGATCAGCCAAATCATCGATCATTGCATTCCATGCCGACACCGCGTATCGGTGGGCTGGGCGTGCTAGCTGGGATTCTTGGCGGTGGCGTGGCGATGGCGTGGTTTGGCACTGATTTGCCAACGCAGTTACCGGCACTGCTGCTTGTTCTATTGGCATTGCTGAGTGGATTCTGTTTTCTGGATGACCGTCGTGGGCTGTCGGCGGCACTGCGTTTGCCGGTGCATTTGATGGTCGCGGCAGCGTGGGTCGTTAGCGCTGAAAAAGTCTTGAGTTCGTTTTTTGAACCCATTTCTGGGCTGGGCGGCGCTGATGATACGGCGAGCTGGCTGTTGCTGATCGGCTTGACGCTCGTACTGGGCTGGATGATGAATCTTTACAACTTCATGGACGGCAGCAACGGTCTAGCGGGCGGTATGGCAGTTTTTGGTTTCGCCGCTTATGGGGTGGCGGCAGCGCTGGTCGGGCAACTGGAACTTGCGATGCTGGCTTTTGTCGTAGTGGCGGCGGCGTTGGCGTTTCTGATTTTCAATTTTGATCCGGCGCGAGTATTTTTGGGTGATGTCGGCTCCATCCCGCTCGGCTTTTTGGCAGGTGCGCTTGGGCTATGGGGCTGGCAAGCAACGGCTTGGCCAGTGTGGTTTCCGCTGCTGGTGTTCTCGCCTTTTATTGTGGATGCGACAGTTACGCTGCTACGCCGTGCCTTGCACGGCGAGAAGGTGTGGCAGGCGCATCATGATCATGCCTATCAGCGCATGGTGCGTTCCGGGTGGTCACACCGGCGGTTGGCATTGGCGGAGTATTTGCTTATGGCAGCCTGTGCGCTCAGCGCGCTGATTTTGTGTTTTTCAGATAGCCCCTGGATTATTGCGGGCTTGACGTTGTGGGGGTTGATTTATGCAGGCATGCTACTAGCTGTTGAAAACCGCTGGCGGCATGCGCAGAGGTGATGAATGACTTGCGCTGAAAAATGAATTGATTAATAACAGACAAAAAACTATGCCCTCCGTGAAATTTCAACCATCCTTGCGCAGGCTTTCTGTCGCCCTTTTTGATCTGGTCGCTGTTGCACTGGCCTGGGGCGCAGCGTTTTTGCTGCGCTTCAATTTCGATGCTGCTACGGCAGTCTGGCACATCATTGGCATTACCTTGCCCTGGGTGCTTATCGTGCATGCCGCAAGCTTTTATTATTTTGGCCTGTATCGCGGCCTATGGCGCTTTGCCAGCTTGCCCGATCTGAAACGCATTCTGCTGGCAGTGGGGCTGGCGGCCTTGATCGTGCCACTCCTGCTATTTCTGGTACTCCGCCTGGTTAATGTGCCACGCTCGGTGCCGATTTTGCATCCCTTGTTTTTGGTCATGATCATGGGCGGTGCGCGCTTTGCCTATCGTTCGTGGAAAGACGGCCACCTTTTGTCACTTGGTGATCTGGGTGGCGAGCCGGTTTTGGTACTGGGTGCAGGCAGTACAGGTGAGCAGCTGTTACGTGTGCTGGCGGGTACGCAACAATGGCGGGTGGTAGGGTTTCTGGATGATGACAAAGAAAAAATTGGCTGCCTGGTGCACAATGTGCCGGTGCTTGGCACACTGGCAGACGTCGTCCGGATAGCCGAACGTCACAATGTGCAGCAAGTCATTATCGCTATGCCGCAGGCCAGCGCCAGTGTGCGTCGACATGCTACCGAAATAGCGGCGCAAGCCGGCCTGACGGTACTCACTGTGCCGACCATGGACGACCTGCTCTCCGGCCGCGTTTCTGTCTCGCAAATTCGCCGGGTGGAGCTGGAAGATTTGCTTGGCCGGGATTCCATCGCGCTCGACACGGAGGGGCTCGCCCAGTGGCTGGGCGGGTGCGTGGTATTGATTACCGGGGCGGGTGGCTCCATCGGTGCTGAATTGTGCCGCCAGATTGCGCGTTTTAATCCGGCACAGCTGGTGTTTTTTGATCAGTCGGAATACACGCTGTACCGCATCACACAGGAATTTTCCAGCCGCTTCCCCTCATTGTCAGTGGTTGGTGTCATTGGCGATATCAAAGATGCCGAACGGCTAAACGTGATATTTGCAGAATATCGCCCACACGTAGTTTTTCACGCCGCAGCTTATAAGCATGTACCGCTCATGGAAAACCAGAATGCCTGGGAGGCAGTGAAAAACAATGTGCTGGGCACGCTCAACGTCGCACGAGTTGCCATGTCGCATCAGGTACAAGAGTTTGTGCTGATTTCAACCGATAAGGCAGTGAATCCGGCCAATGTAATGGGCGCCAGCAAGCGCCTGGCTGAGCTGGTATGTCAGTGTTTACAACAAACAACCACGACAACGCGTTTTGTCATGGTGCGCTTTGGCAATGTACTGGGTTCTTCCGGTAGCGTGATCCCACATTTTCGTGCGCAGATCGCTCAAGGCGGGCCCGTAACGGTGACGCATCCAGAGATCACCCGCTATTTCATGCTGGTCCCCGAAGCCGTGCAGTTGGTGTTGCAGGCCGGGCTGATCGCCAACCAGGCGGCGACAGGCGGGCAGATTTTCGTGCTGGACATGGGCGAACCGGTGAAAATTTTTGATCTGGCACGAAACATGATACGGCTGTCCGGTTTTACCGAAAATGATATCCACATCGAGTTTACCGGTTTGCGGGCTGGCGAGAAACTCTTTGAAGAATTGCTTGCTAATGATGAGCTCACCCTGCCAACACCACACCCCAAGCTGCGTATCGCCAAGCCAGATAGCGCACCCAATAATGTTTGGCTGGAAGATCTTGACACCTGGCTGGCGGCGCCGTTGCGCGCAGAAGCTGAAACTAAGGTCGGGCTCAAGGCACGGGTTGCGGAATACCGTGAAGCAGTAACAATATAAAAGAAAAGGAAACGCTGGAGAAGAAAAAGCCCGGCTAAGAATAGGCGGGCTTTAACGGTTTGCATTGGTGGCCGGGGACAGAATCGAACTGTCGACACACGGATTTTCAATCCGTTGCTCTACCGACTGAGCTACCCGGCCAATGAGGTTCGGTATTATAGGGGCTGGCTAGGCATTGCGTCAAAAATAACGCGCACTTATCCGTACTTATCTTCATGCAGGGGGAGTAATTTATGAAAAATACAGCGGCTGAACGGGTTTTGGCCAATCCGAAATTTCATCATCTGGTGCGCACGCGCAACCGTTACGCTCTCGTGATGACCTTGCTGGTAGTGATTATTTATTTTGGCTACATCTTGCTGGTCGCATTTGATAAGCCGTTTCTGGCGCAAAAACTGGGGGCGGGGTGGGTGACTTCCCTCGGCATTCCACTGGGTTTGGGTGTGATTGTTTTGACCATACTCATTACTGCCTTCTATGTGCATATGGCGAACACGCGGTTTGATGCCATGGCCGCTGAATTACTTGAGGAGGCTGGCGAATGAACAAGCCGAGGCTATCCCGTTTCGCGCTTTGGGGATTATTTTTCAGTGCAAACTACGCCTTTGCCGCCGGGATGGATCTGGGTCAGGTACAACAGCAAGCCACTAACTGGACGGCCATTGCGATGTTCATCGGTTTTATTGCCATCACTTTGGCAATTACCAAATGGGCCGCGAAAAAGACCCGCACCGCTGCTGATTTTTATACTGCGGGAGGCAATATCACGGGGTTTCAGAACGGGTTGGCCATCGCGGGGGATTACATGTCGGCCGCTTCTTTTCTGGGCATTTCGGGCCTGGTGTTTGCCAGCGGGTTTGACGGGTTGATTTTTTCGATCGGCTGGCTGGTGGGCTGGCCCGTGCTCACTTTTTTGATGGCCGAACGGTTGCGCAATTTAGGCCGGTTTACGTTTGCCGATGTGGCCGGCTATCGCTTTTCGCAAACGCCCATTCGTATTTTTGCAGCCTGCGGCTCGCTTGTCGTGGTGCTGTTTTACATGATTGCGCAAATGGTCGGCGCGGGGCAGTTGATCAAACTGCTGTTTGGTCTTGACTACTTCGTCGCAGTCATCTCGGTAGGCGGGTTGATGATGTCTTACGTGCTGTTTGGCGGCATGACGGCCACCACCTGGGTGCAAATCATCAAAGCCGTGTTGCTGCTTGTTGGCGCATCGTTCATGGCTTTCGCGGTGTTGTGGCAATTTCATTTCAGCCCTGAAGCACTGTTTGCCAAAGCCGTTGAAGTGCATGCCAAAAAGGATGCCATCATGGCACCCGGCGGGCTCATTAAAGACCCCATTTCTGCGGTATCGGTCGGTATGGCACTGATGTTCGGCACAGCAGGCTTGCCACATATCCTGATGCGATTTTTTACTGTGCCGTCAGCGAAAGAAGCTCGCAAGTCGGTCGCCTGGGCGACCACCTGGATTGGTTATTTTTACATCCTGACCTTCATCATCGGTTTTGGTGCCATTGTGTTGTTAACGCAAAACCCGATGGCCTATTTTGTCGATGGCGACATCAGCAAAGGCTTGCAAGGCGGGGGCAACATGGCGGCCGTGCATTTAGCCAATGCAGTTGGCGGCAATGTCTTTCTGGGCTTTATTTCTGCCGTGGCCTTTGCCACGATCCTCGCCGTGGTGTCGGGGCTGACGCTCTCTGGCGCTTCAGCAGTGGCCCATGATCTTTACGCCACAGTGATTAAAAAAGGCAAGGCCGATAGCTGGGCCGAGTTGCGCGTCTCGAAAATCACCACGCTTTGCTTGGGCGTGATTGCCATTTTGCTGGGCATTGCCTTCGAAAAACAGAACGTGGCGTTTATGGTAATGCTGGCTTTTGCAGTGGCGTGTTCAGCCAATTTTCCAGTGTTATTCATGTCGGTGCTCTGGAAAAATTGCACAACACGTGGCGCGGTCACTGGCGGATTCGTTGGCTTGATTCTGTCTGTCACCCTGACCATACTTTCACCCGCCGTGTGGGAAAAGGTGTTTGGCTACCCCGAAGGGTCGGCCTGGTTTCCCTATGCTTCGCCTGCGCTATTTTCGATGACTGCAGCCTTTGTCACCATCTGGCTGGTGTCGCTGACGGATCGTAGCCCGCAGGCACAGCGCGAGCGCGCTTTGTTTGATGCGCAGTTGATACGCTCAGAAACCGGGCTGGGGGCATCCAGCACATCCACCCACTAAAAGTCTTGAGTCCGCCTCTGGACGGCTCTGGTGAGACGGCGACCCAATAAAAAAGCCGACCCTGACGGGTCGGCCCAATGTGAGGTATTCCTCTTCTCCTCCCCCAGCTTTTTTCGGTCGGCCGATAAGCTGTACTGCCTATCACCGCCCGTTTTACGTTGGGTTTTACCACCGATATTGCCGCAGTGCTGCTAAAAAATTTTTGCCAAAAAATCAGGGTACTTTGGCCAAAAGTAATTTGTAATAATTAGTAACAACCAAAATAGCGAGACTTATATAATACTACTTTCTCTGAAAAGAAAAACAAAAAACCCGACTCGCAGTCGGGTTTTTCTTAAAACGGACGCTACCGGGTAAAACAAAGAACAACTGCTTTACCCGGCGAAAAAACGGGAAATTACATTCCCATACCTTCCATGCCGCCCATACCGCCCATGCCACCACCCATGCCACCCGCTGCTGGTTTGTCTTCTACCAACTCAGAGACCATGCAGTCAGTGGTCAGCATCAGGCCAGCAATCGATGCCGCATTTTGCAACGCAGTACGCGTTACCTTGGTTGGATCCAGCACGCCCATCTTGACCATGTCGCCATATTCACCCGTGGAAGCGTTGTAGCCAAAGTTACCTTTGCCTTCAAGCACTTTATTAACCACGACAGAAGGCTCGTCACCAGCATTGGCAGCGATTTCACGCAGCGGTTGCTCAATGGCACGCAGCACAATCTTGATGCCGGCATCTTGCTCATGGTTGTCGCCTTTGACGGAAACAGAAGCACGCGCGCGCAGCAATGCCACGCCGCCGCCAGCCACGATGCCTTCTTCAACGGCAGCACGGGTTGCGTGCAGCGCATCTTCAACGCGGGCTTTTTTCTCTTTCATTTCCACTTCGGTGGCAGCGCCCACTTTGATCAGCGCAACACCACCGGCCAGCTTGGCAACACGTTCTTGCAGCTTTTCCTTGTCGTAGTCGCTAGTCGCTTCTTCGATCTGAACACGCACTTGCGCCACGCGGGCCTTGATTGTGTCTTCTTTGCCAGCGCCATCAATGATGGTGGTGTTTTCTTTAGCCACTTCAACTTTTTTGGCTTGACCCATCTCGGCCAAAGTTGCTTTTTCCAGCGTCAGGCCCACTTCTTCGGCGATGACTGTGCCGCCGGTCAGAACAGCGATGTCTTCCAGCATGGCCTTGCGACGATCGCCAAAGCCTGGGGCTTTAACAGCCACAGTCTTCAAGATGCCGCGAATGTTGTTCACCACCAGCGTCGCTAATGCTTCGCCATCGACATCTTCAGCAATGATCAGCAGAGGACGGCCAGCCTTGGCCACTTGCTCGAGCAAAGGTAGAAGATCGCGGATGTTGGAGATTTTTTTGTCATGCAACAGAACAAAAGGATTATCCAGAATTGCGATTTGCTTGTCCGGATTGTTGATGAAGTAGGGCGACAGATAGCCGCGGTCAAACTGCATGCCTTCGACCACTTCAAGTTCGTTTTGCAATGATTTGCCGTCTTCAACGGTGATCACGCCTTCTTTACCCACTTTGTCCATCGCATCGGCGATGATTTTGCCGATATCAGGATCCGAGTTAGCCGAAATGGAACCCACTTGAGCAATTTCGTTGGTCGTGGTGCAGGGCTTGGAAATTTTCTTCAGCTCTTCGATCAGGGCGATAACCGCCTTGTCGATGCCGCGCTTCAGATCCATCGGGTTCATGCCGGCGGCGACGAACTTCATGCCTTCGCGGACAATCGATTGTGCCAGCACGGTGGCGGTGGTAGTGCCATCACCGGCGATGTCGGAAGTCTTGGAAGCGACCTCTTTGACCATTTGTGCGCCCATGTTCTCGAACTTGTCTTTCAGCTCGATTTCCTTGGCGACAGAAACACCGTCCTTGGTCACGGTGGGGGAACCGTAAGAGCGATCAAGAACCACATTGCGGCCTTTGGGGCCGAGCGTTACTTTAACAGCGTCAGCCAGAATGTTGACGCCACGAACCATGCGCTGGCGAGCGGAGTCGCCAAACAGAACTTCTTTTGCAGCCATTATATTTCTCCTTGAATTCTTGAAAGGTTAAGGCAATCAGGCTTCAACGACGCCCATGATGTCTTCTTCGCGCATGACGAGCAATTCCTCGCCATCGACCTTGACAGCCTGGCCAGAGTATTTGCCGAACAGCACACGCTCACCGACCTTCAACGACATGGGGCGAACTTTGCCATCTTCCTGGATTTTGCCGTTGCCGACGGCCACAACTTCACCTTGATCGGGTTTTTCGGCAGCGGCATCAGGAATCACAATGCCGGAGGCTGTTTTACGCTCTTCTTCGAGACGCTTGACGATCACGCGATCATGCAAGGGACGGATTTTCATTAAAAATCTCCTTAAATTTAGTCAATGAGGGTGCAGAGCGATGCTCTGCGGAAAAGCTGGAATGGGGTGAAACGATTAGCACTCTATCCAAGCGAGTGCTAATGATAAGGGCTCAAGTGAGACATTTCAAGGGCCTCGCAATAAATCAAGGCAATATTTAAGCGATAGGTCCTCGAAAGCACACCTTTGATTCAAGGCTCTGCGATGCGTAAAGTCACCTCGCCAATACCTCTGAACCGGGTTTCTGCCACATCACCCGGAACCAGCGGAAACTGACGGGTAAACGAGCCACTCATGACGTATTGTCCGGCTTCCAGCCCGCGATCAAATTCGGCCAGCTTGTTGGCCAGCCAAGCCAATGACGCATAGGGATTGCCCATGACAGCGTCTCCTTTTGCCTTTGCAACTTCGACCCCATTGTGGCGAACAGTGCATTCGATTGCAGCCAGATCAGCCGTTGCCGTTAACGGCACTTGAGAGCCCACCACAAAAGCACGCTGCTGAACGTTATCGGCCACGGCGACAGCAAGCTGCGCCGTGAAGTCACCCCGGTTTTCCACCAGTTCCATCGCCGAATGGCAAGAGTCCACTGCCGCCTGTGCCATAGCCACATCGACTCCGGGGCCGCGCAGGGGTTTGCCGAGACGCAGGCAAAGCTCATTCTCGAACCCCGCGCCTTGCCAATCAGCCAGATTGATTTCAGCACCGCTGTGCAGTCGGCCACTTTCCAGCAAATAGCCAAACACCGGCTCATGCACGTGAAACTGCTCGCGTATCGCCGCTGCGGTAAGGCCGACTTTCCAGCCAATATGCTGCTCGCCAGCTGCGATGGATTTATCCAGCAAACCAAGCTGAATCTGACAGGCTTGATCTAAATTGAGCCGATCAAACCAGTGGGGCGGATAAAAAATACCCGCTGCGCGTTGCGCCCAAAAGTCTTCCACAATGGCCGGGATATTTTGATTGATATCAGCGTTGTTGCTGTCATTTCTGTCGTTGTTCATAGTCACCTCATAAAACCGAGCGGAGCTGTCCGCCTTCAACCGGAATGCTCAAGCCCGTCAAAAAACCGGCGCGCTCGGATGCTAAAAAACTCACCAGATCAGCCATTTCTTCTGGTTTGCCGAGTCGTTTCATTGGCACGCGCTCGGCGCGCACATCGAGCTCTGCTGACGGGTCGCGGCCAAAATGCGTGGCTTGCATGGCCGCGACTTGCGCTAACCGTTCCGTATGAATGGACCCAGGCAACACGTTATTTACCGTGATGCCGTTAGCGGCGACTTGCTCGGCCAGATACCGCGCATAAGCCACCACGCCCAGCCTCGAGGTGGAGGAGAGTACCAAATTGTCTTCAATTTGTCGCACGGACAAAGCCAGCATATTGATAATCCGTCCGTAGCCATTCAGCCGCATCACGGGCACCGCATGGCGGCACAGGCGCACCACGTTCATGAAATTTTGCTGGTAAGCGAGAAGATATTGCTCGTCAGCCAGATCCAGCGGCTGTCCCGGCGGTGGCCCGCCGGTGTTGGTCACCAGCACATCCAGCCGACCCCAGCGCTCGTGCGCGGCTTTAACAACAACCTCCGCGCTATCGGGTTGCGTCAGATCCACCGCCAAGCTAGCAAGTTTTGCCTCCGGGCATTGCGCCAGGATGGCTGCCTCCGCTACTGCCAGACGTTCTGCGTTACGAGCAACCAGCAAAACATACGCGCCCTCATTCGCTAACCCAAAGGCAATCGCCTGTCCCATTCCCTGGCTTGCGCCGCATACAATCGCCACTCGCCCTTTAAGCCCCAGCTCCATGCATTCCCCCTTGTTTTTTAAACCGTTACTTTTAATCGAACTTAATCGTCGACTCTTTTTTGCAAGAAGTGGATGCTATCCTCGAACCCTGATCCATTCAAGGATAATCCGCCCATTCAAGCTGATGAAACCATGATAGCTCTGTTCCCCTTGCGACAACTCCTCTGTGTCTGGTTGTTATGCCGGGCCGTTGCAGTCACTGCCGGCGAGCTCCCGGCGCCGGTGGCTCAGGCGCTCAAAGCCGCAGAAATTCCCCGGTCAGCCGTCTCTATCGTAGTTCAAGCGGTGGACGCTCGTCGACCCAAGTGGGCGATAAATGCCGATCAAGCCATGAACCCGGCATCCACCATGAAGCTGCTCACCACCTTTGCCGCGCTGGATATCCTCGGTCCGGCTTACACGTGGCAAACACAAGCATTTATCAATAGACCACTGGAAAATGGCGTGCTCAAGGGTGATCTTTATTTGCAAGGCAGCGGTGACCCCAAATTAACCTACGATCATTTTGCGCGCTGGCTGCGCGAGATGCGGCAACGCGGGCTGCGTGAAATACGCGGCGACCTGGTTCTGGATCGTCATGCTTTTGCACTGGTGACCAGCGAGGCGGGGCCGTTTGATCAGGAAATCATGCGCCCCTACAATGTATTGCCTGACGCCTTGCTGCTCAATTTCAATGCCATCAGCGTGCAACTGTTGCCACAGGCCGGGCAGGCCACCAGACTTGCAGTCGAACCTGCGCTGAGCAATCTTGAACTCGTGAATCAGCTGCGCAGTGAGGATCATGCCGAATGCGGCGATTGGCGCGAGAACTTGCGCGCGGATGAGTTCACATCAGGTGTCGTTGATCGACTGGTCCTGAGTGGTGCTTATCCATCGGGCTGCGGTGAACAGCGCTGGAACATTGCATTGGCCGACCACTCCCATTTCGTGCTGGGCGTGTTCCGTGCATTGTGGGCCGAACTCGGTGGGAAATTCGGTGGAAATATCGAGGGCAACGTGCGCGAAGGCTCTGTGCCGCCGGATGCGCGTTTATTTGCCGTATCACCATCGCCGACTTTAGGTGAAATCGTGCGCGACATGAACAAATACAGCAATAACGTCATGGCACGGCAACTATTTCTCACGCTGGGGCTAGCGGCAGGACATCGTCCTGCAGGGCCTGCAGACGGTGCTGCCGCCATACAAGCCTGGCTTACACGACGCGATCTGAAAATGCCCGAGCTGGTACTGGAAAATGGCGCGGGGCTCTCACGTCAGGAACGCATTTCGGCCGCCAGCCTGGGGCGCTTATTGCAAGCCGCCTGGCACAGCGCCGTGATGCCCGAGTTTATGGCCTCCCTGCCGATTGCCGGGAGCGACGGCACGATGAAAAAACGCGTGCCAGGCCAAGGAGTCGTCGGGCAGGCGCATATCAAAACCGGCACGCTCGACGGCGTGAAAAGCATGGCGGG
>JAYTIQ010000039.1:0-7242 GCA_043731705.1 Rugosibacter sp. | reverse complement strand
TTTTTGGATAGGTTTCTTCACCCAGTATCCAGAGCACTGCGCCAGACAAAAACATCGACAGGGCCACGAACCAGAATGCGGTATCGACCGTGCCGCTAAAGTGCGCCGTGATACCCAGGCCCAGCGCACCAATGCCATAACCCAGATCACGCCAGAAGCGATAGATGCCGATGGCTGACCCACGCCAGCTGGGATGTGAAATATCGGCCACGGCAGCAGAGAGGTTGGGGTACAGCAAGGCCATGCCAAAACCGGAAACCGCAGCGCAGAATAACCACCAAGCCATGCCCTCATGCCATAGCATCATGGCTACGCCCGCCCCGCAGATCCACATGCCCCACACATTGGGTTTTTGGCGGCCAATATGGTCAGACAGTTTCCCGGTGAAAAACTGTGAGCCGCCCCAGACAAAACCATAGATGCCAACAACCCAGCCAATGTCGGGCAGGCTTAAGCCATGTTGATAAAGAAATACCGGATAAAACACCCAGACCAGCGCATCAACAAATTTTTCGACCAAACCTGCCTGACATATCGCTGCGAGGCGCTTGTCGCGCCAGGACATCAGGGAGAAAACTTGCCAGGTTGTCGGTTGTGTACCGATGCTGGTTGGATAACGCGGCAAGATATTTTCAGATCGTACCGTGGTGTGCTTGGCAACTTCCAGCTTGGTCCAGGGCAAAGTATCTTTGACCCACAACAGGGTGAGCAGGATGGCCAGCAATATTGTGCTCATGCCGAAAATCAGCAGCCCGGCACGTGCGCCTAATGCGGTTGCCAGATAGGCGGTGATGATGCCCGCCAAAGCCAACCCGACATAGCCCGCGAATTCGTTAAGGCCGATGGTCAATCCCCGCTGGTCGGATCGCGTCAAGTCCAGCTTGGCGGTTTGTGTCATCGACCAGGTCAGCCCCTGGTTGATGCCGAGCAGTACGGTCGCTGCGACGATCCAGCTCCACGACGGCGCAAAATAAACCAGCAGCGGAATGGGCAGCGCCGTCATCCAGCCCAGCAATAAAACCTTCTTGCGGCCGATGCGTTCGGATAAACGTCCGGCAACAAAATTGAGCGTCCCTTTGACAAAGCCGAAAGCCACGACAAAAGAAGTGAGCAGCATAAAAGAGTTCTTCGGTACGCCAAAATCGAATTCAGACAACGCCGGCACCACCGTGCGCATCATGCCGATGGTGAAACCCACCAGCATGACTTGCAGCAGCTGGTGCAAAAACTGGGTGAGGTTGGCGCGAATACCGTGTTGCAAGTTCATTGCCTTAGCGTACCCTAGGGGGATTTTCTCCGCGCCGTCTCATCAGCGCCGACTTTTGTGCGGTTTCACAACCGACGTATTTTTTCCAGCAGCGCGGTAGTGGATTTTTGATGAATGAACGGGATGGAATGCACGCTGCCACCCCAGCCGGTCACTTCACGGTAGCCGACAATTTTTTCGATCGGCCAGTCGCCGCCTTTGACTAACATACCTGGATGACAATCGAGGATGCGTGCCAGTGGCGTGTCTTCATCGAACCAGGTTACCAGCGAGACGCATTCCAGCGCGGCGAGCAGCGCCATGCGGTCGTCCAGCGTATTGATGGGCCGTTCATCGCCCTTACCCAAGCGCTTGACCGAAGCATCGGTATTGACCGCGACAATCAGGCTGGCACCCAGGTTGCGGGCCTGGGCGAGGTAGGTGACATGGCCGCGATGCAGAATATCAAAGCAGCCGTTGGTAAATACCAGCGGGTGTGGCAGGCTGGCCACGCGGTATGGCAGATCGGTGGGTGAGACGATCTTGGCTTCGAATGCAGCAGTGTTCATCAGCGCTGATCGGTGGTGTTGCTTTGATTCGTGCTTTGTTTCGTTTGCCCATCAATCGCGCGTGCTTGTTCCGGGCTGATGATTTCAAATACGCGAACGACTTTTTGCACGCCGCCGGTGGTGCGGGCAATGTCGGCGGCGGCATCCGCTTCGGTTTGTGTCACCAGTCCTAACAGAAAGACCACACCCGCTTCTGTAACCACTTTAACGTGATGCGCCGAAAACTGTTTGGCATCTACAAAGCGCGCTTTCACCTTGGAGGTCAAATACGTATCGTTGCTGCGCCCGCCGAGAGAAGATGACCCGGCAATAGCCAGCTCGTTGCTGATGGATTTTACGTTGGGCACGCCGCTGATCAGTTTTTCGACCGAGGCTTTTACCTCGGCGCTGGAGGCTTCGCCGGTGAGCAGCACCATGCGGTTATAGCTCGTGACATTGATATGCTCCTTGGAGCCGTAGTTCTCACGCAGGCGATTATTGGCGCGTAACTCAATGCCTTCATCTGTCACATAGGTTTCAGAGGCACGACGGTCGCTGAGCAACAGCGCTCCCGCGCCTACGCCCACGGCAGCAACGCCAAAGCAGCCCGAAATAAAGGGGATTGACGCAGCAATCAGGGCGTAGCCGCGCAGGCGGGTGGCGAGGTTTTGCATAGGGTGAAAAGTGGTCATTGAATATCTCCAAGAATCAGTGCGTCGATACCGTCGCACAGGCAGTGAATGGTGAGTAGATGGACTTCCTGAATGCGGGCAGTGCGCTCGACGGGCACACACAGGTGAATATCATCGGGGGATAACAACGCATTGATTTTGCCACCGTTGCGGCCGGTCAGGGCAACCACGCGAACGCCACGCGCATGCGCGACATGGATGGCCTCGATCACATTGGGCGAATTGCCCGAGGTGGAAATCGCCAGCAGCACATCGCCTTTCTTGCCCAGCGCCTGAATCTGCTTGGCAAAAACATCTTCATAGCGATAGTCATTGGCAATCGAGGTGAGCGTTGAGGTGTCGGTGGTCAGCGCAATCGCTGCGAGTGGCGGACGTTCTTTCTCGAAACGGTTAAGCAGTTCGGCGGCAAAATGTTGTGAATCTGCCGCTGAGCCGCCATTGCCGCAAGCCATGATTTTACCGCCCGATTGCAGGCATTGCGTCATCAGGCGCACGGCACGTTCAATAGGAGCAGCCATGGCGTCAAGTGCCTGTTGTTTGGCCTTAACGCTATCGTGAAATTGTTGTTGAATTCGCTGGAGTAGAGCCATAGTGGGTTTAGTAAAAAAACGGGGGAAAGTTGCCTTAATGGAATATAAGAATAACAGGTTCAGGCTGGGAGTTTGGGTGGAATAGCGGATGAATAATGGGCGAAAAGATACTTGCCTCTTTGTCACAGTACAAGTTACAACACAACGAACACGTCGACCAGCAAACGGTGCCAAGGGTTCCGTTCGTTGCGTAATTTGGCAATCCGCGCATCAACGCGTTCACCCGCATCCATTGCAGCAGCAACCGCCTGGTTTTGCGCGCGTGGCAGATAACCCAGCTTTTGCCCCTGCCATTCCACGCGCACGGCGTTTTTGTCGTGCGTGTTGTCCGGCTCGCGGATGAGGGATAGCGCATCACCTTCGCGTAGCTTGCCCCACAGCGACTCACCCGCATAGTGACGAAAACCGGCCAAAGGCGAGCTTTGCACGAGAATGCGCATCTCGCCCGCAAGCGCGATCAGGCTGAACAGTGAAAAAATCAAAACTGAAATAAATCTAATCAGCCGTGAATGCATTGCGTATCCATTCCAGATGGCCGTCATCAATGAGCACACAGTCAAAGCGGCACGGCGCGTCATGCTGCTGGTGGCGAGTGAGCCAGTGCTGCGCCGCGAGAATCAGGCGGCGCTGCTTGGTGGCCGTGATACTCGTCGCAGCGCTGCCATAGCTTTCGCGGTTAGCTTTATGGTTGCGTAGCCGCACTTCAACAAACACGATGACATCTGCTGCACGGCAGATCAGGTCAAGCTCGCCGCCACGCACGCGGAAATTGCGTTCGAGCACAGTCAAGCCTTGCCGTTCAAGATAGGCCGCTGCCGCAGCTTCACCGGCGGTGCCTGTTTTTTGCTGGCTCGTCATAGAATGCATGGCATGAATCAAAACCTTGTGGTCCCGGTGGCAAATTCGCCGCGCCTATCCTTGGCGCCTGCATTGTATGTCGTCGCCACGCCGATCGGAAACTTGGGCGACATTACCCTGCGTGCGCTGGAAACCTTGCGCAGCGTTGATCTCGTTGCCTGTGAAGACACGCGCCACGCCAAGCACTTGCTTGATCATCATGGTCTGCGCGTGCCCACGCTGGCTTTGCATCAGCACAATGAAAACGAAGCCGCCGAAAAGCTGATTCGCTTATTGGGCGAGGGCAGGCGCATTGCCCTGATTTCGGATGCTGGCACGCCGGGGGTGTCCGACCCCGGTGCGCGTACTGTCGCCGCTGTGCGTGCTGCGGGTTTTCGCGTCGTGCCCTTGCCCGGGGCGAATGCCGCGATCACCGCGTTGTCTGCCGCCGGATTACTGGATGATCGCTTTTTGTTCGTCGGTTTTTTGCCCGCAAAAGTCGGCGCTCGCAAGACGGCGATCACCGCACTTGCCGCCGTGGATGCAGCGCTGGTGTTTTACGAAGCGCCGCATCGCGTGCTGGAAACCGTGCGCGATCTGGCCGAATTATTACAACCTGAGCGTGAAATCATCATCGCCCGCGAGCTGACCAAATTGTTTGAACAAATCGAGCGTCTGCCGCTGCCGCAGGCACTCGCCTGGCTAGAGGCCGATGCCAATCATCAGCGCGGCGAATTTGTGTTGATTATCTCATCCCCGCCGGTGAAAAATAGCAGCGAATTGGAAGTTGAAACAGAGCGCGTGCTGACGACGCTGCTGGCTGAATTGCCGGTGAAGCAAGCTGTCAAACTCGCGACTGAAATTACCGGCCAGCCCAAAAATTTGCTGTATGCGCGTGCGCTGGCGCTGAAGGCTGATTCTTTATAATGGGAAATATGGATACGTTAACTTTTACCCGCCCTGACGACTGGCACCTGCATCTGCGCGATGGTGCGGCGCTGGTTGCTGTGCTGCCCGACACTGCCCGGCGTTTTGCCCGCGCGGTTGTGATGCCAAATCTCAAACCCCCGGTAACCACCGTGGCACTCGCCGCGGCCTATCGTCAGCGCATTCTTGCCGCGTTGCCAGCCGGGTTGGATTTCACGCCGCTGATGACTTTGTATTTGACCGACAACACGCCGCCCAGCGAGATTGCTGCCGCGCAACAGTGCGAATTTGTGCACGCCGTGAAGTATTACCCGGCAGGTGCAACAACGAATTCGGACGCTGGCGTGACCGATCTGAAAAAATGCGCGGCCACGCTGGCGCAGATGGAAAAACTCGGTGTGCCATTGTTAGTGCATGGCGAAGTGACGGATCCGGCGGTGGATATTTTTGACCGCGAGGTGGTGTTCATCGACAGCGTGCTGACTCCGCTGCTACGCGATTTCCCTGCGTTGAAAGTGGTGCTGGAACATATCACCACCGCCAATGGTGTGCAGTTTGTGGAGGATGCTGACGCGAATGTCGCGGCGACCATCACTGCGCATCATCTGCTGCTCAATCGCAACGCACTGTTTGCCGGTGGCCTGCGCCCGCATCATTATTGTTTGCCAGTGTTGAAGCGCGAACACCATCGGCAAGCGCTGGTGGCAGCGGCGATCTCGGGCAACCCGAAATTTTTTCTCGGCACTGATTCCGCTCCGCATGGACAAAGCACGAAAGAAGCCGCGTGCGGTTGTGCTGGCTGTTACACCGCCAATGCGGCCATTGAGTTGTATGCCGAGGCTTTTGATGCGGCCAATGCTTTGAACAAGCTCGAAGCCTTTGCCAGTTTTTATGGCGCCGATTTTTACGGCTTGCCGAGAAATACCGAAAAAATCACGCTGCTGCGCGAGGCAGTCGCCGTACCCGCAAGTTTTGATTATCTGCCCGGCGAGCCTTTGGTTCCCCTGCGTGCGGGCGAGACGGTTGCCTGGCGCTTGGCAGATACAGGTCATTAAAGCTGCGGCAAGACGTTGATGCCTTTGCATCCGCTGTCGAGTTTTCTCGACCCCTGGTTTGCCGAGGGCGAACCCACGCTGGCGCAGCTTAATGAAGCGGCGCAGCAACGCGGCGTGAAGAGTGGTGGTGGCATGCCCTTGCGGTTCGTGCCACCTGTTGCCGATGATCTGCATTATGAAGAGCGCATTTTTAGATATGGCGCTGTGGCCACACGAGAAGCCAATGCGCATGATTTATTCAATGCGTTGATCTGGCTCACTTTCCCGCAGACCAAGGCGCTGCTTAATCGGCGCCATGTGTTGGCGCTGCGTGAGCAGGGAAGTGCAGTGCGCGGCCCTCTGCGTGATGCGCTAACGCAGTTCGATGAATGCGGCGTGATTGTGGCAGGCACATGTCCTGAGCTATGGGAAGCCATTAGCGCGCATCGCTGGCATGAGGCGTTTGTCATACGGCGTAAGGAGCTTTGCCGCACGACACGGTTTATTATTTTCGGCCATGCCAGCCATGAGGCGCTGATCTCGCCTTTCAACGGATTATGCGGCAAGGCACTATTTCTGCCGATGACGGAGGCATCGCTGGCGACATTTGATCATGTCGGCAATGCGGTAGTGGATGTGTTGCTTGCGCGCCGTATCACCAGCGCCAAATTTTCCCCACGTGATTGGCAACCCTTGCCACTGCTCGGTATTCCCGGTGCGACAGCGAAAAATGAAGCTGCCGAATATTACGCTGATACGTACCAATTTCGTCCAGCGCGTACAATGCCTGCGGGAAGTTCGCTAGGCAGCCGCTGGATGCCAACGCAAATGCGGCATCTGGAGGAAAGTCCGGGCCCCATAGAGCAGGATGCCGGTTAATGGCCGGGCACTGTGAAGTGACGGAAAGTGCAACAGAAAGATACCGCCTAAGCTCGACTTTGACGCCGCAAGGCGGCAAAGTCGTTTTCCTGAGATGTAGTGGCGCAAGCTGCTACGGCGAAGGAAAGGAGCCGGTAAGGGTGAAATGGTGGGGTAAGAGCCCACCGCGTTTCTGGTAACAGAAACGGCATGGCAAACCCCATCCGGGGCAAGGCCAAATAGGGGAGCATTGGCGTGGCTCGCGTCGCTCCCGGGTAGGCTGCTAGAGGCCGCTGGTAACAGCGGTCCCAGAGGAATGGCTGCCCACGACAGAACCCGGCTTATCGGCGAACTTCCCACCCCCAGTTCTCACCTCAGTTCCCACCTTGGTCCCCACCGGGGTTCTCTATCTTTTGCCGAGGTTTAACGCACCAGCAATACCGGTATTTTTGACAATTGCACCAGCTTCATTGCCACTGAGCCCAGCAACGTGCCTTTGAACCCGCTATG
>JAYTIQ010000038.1:0-4248 GCA_043731705.1 Rugosibacter sp. | reverse complement strand
GAATAACCAGCTGATTACCGAAACAGGACAGGGTACGCCAATGGGGCGGTTGATGCGGGAATATTGGGTGCCGATACTTCGGTCATCGCAAGTTGAGCCGGGTGGAGCCCCTTACCGTATTACCGTAATGGGTGACAAGTATGTCGTGTTCCGTTCACCTAGTGGTGAAGCGGGTGTGATGGATGAGGCTTGTCCGCATCGAGGTGCATCGCTGGCGATGGCGCGAAATGAAGAAACTGGACTGCGTTGTATTTATCACGGCTGGAAAATAGCGCCCTCGGGTAGATTGCTTGATGCACCTACGCATGCACCGGATGCACCATTGCATGAGATTAAAACCAGGACGCATCCGGTACATGAGGGACAGGGAATTATCTGGGCATGGCTAGGCACTGGGGTTGCGAGTACTGTGAGCATCGCGCCGCTATTTCGCGCATTATCTTTCACTGATTTGCCGGATAGCCATGTCATTGTGGCAACTGCAGTGATTAACTGTAATTGGCTGCATCCACTGGAAACCTTATGGGATGTGTTCCATGCGCAGATACTGCACAACCAAACCAATCGTAACTCGAGCCGCGGAAATGCCTATTTTTCTAGCTCTGGGCGGCACACGGATAGTGGGATTGAATTTGATTACCCGGAAATGCGGGCGCATTCGACGGATTATGGTTTTGCTTATGCGAATCACGACGCCGCCAAGACAACGAATTTTCATTTCATTATGCCGTTTATTCAGCATCATGCGATTAGTCCCGGCGCGATGGCTGATAAAGGATTGCAAATCAGTGTGCCCATTGATGACGATCATGCGGTGCTGTGGATGATCTTTTATAACCGACATATGCCTTTGCAGCCTGATGGCTTTGCCATGCAAAATTTAGCGAGCGTTCCCAATCTCAATAATTTTCTGGAAGAGTTGGGTGAGCGCACAGCGGACAACCGCTGGGGGCAGGATCGTGGTGCCGTTGATCGTGGTGAGAGCTTTGCCGGATTTGGTGGCAAGAAAACTACGCTAATCAATATTTTTGCAGAAGATCTGGCGGTGATCGAGAGCCAGGGGCGGGCCGATCGTTCGCGGGAATATCTTGCACCGGTTGATCTGGCCTTGGTCAAGGGCCGCAAAACCTTGGTCGATGCAGTGAAGACGTACGAGCGAGGCGAGGCACCACTAGGTCGTGATCTTGATTTGACCCATATTGAGGCGGGGTTTGATGTGTTGAAAGTACAGCCTTGAATCTGGCAAGGTTGAATCCACAAAAATAGATACATCAATCTGATGTATTTAATGCAGCTTTAACAATCCAAAGGATATCTATAGTGAGCCATTCATTTCGTCTGTTGACTTACGCACGTGATAACAAACCTGTCGGCGCAGTATTCATGCACAACCAAGTGTTCGATCTGGTCGATGTGTTACCTAAAACGCCAACTGTGCTGGACGTGTTGAATGATTGGGAAAATACGCAAAAAGGGTTGGCTACGCTGGCTAAGGATGCAACCCGACTTGCTAAATTCACTGGCCGTTCACTGGATACCGTGACTTATCTGCCCCCAGTGCTTTACCCTAATGGCATTTACTGTGCCGGAGCGAATTACACGGATCATCTGGCGGAAATGGCCAAGGCATTCAATTTGCCCGCCGAGCCGGATCCGCATGAGATTGGCATGCCGCCCTGGCTGTTCATCCGTACGGCGCGCAATACGATGGTGGGGCATGGTGGACGCGTGACTATTCCCGCCTATAGCAAGCAATTTGATTGGGAGCTTGAAGTCGCGGTGGTGATCGGTCGGCAATGCAAGGACGTGACTGAGGCAGACGCCATGGATTATGTGGCCGGCTACACCATCATCAATGATTTGTCGGCACGTGATTTCATGAAAAGGCCCAAGGCCACCCCCGGCTCGGCGATGGAGTATGACTGGATCAGCCAGAAGAATTTTGACGGCGCATGTCCTACAGGCCCCTGGATCGTGCCGCGTGATGATATTGCGAATCCGCTGAATCTGGATTTGAAGCTTTGGGTGAATGACACGCTGATGCAAGACTCCAACACCAGCAAGATGATTTTTAATTATGCCGAGTTGGTGTCATTTTTGTCGCAACGTTTCACGCTTTATCCTGGCGACATTGTTGCAACTGGCACGCCTGCAGGTGTAGGCATGCCACGCGGCATTTTTCTCCAAAAGGGCGATAAGGTAAGCATCGCTGTTGAAAACATTGGCGAACTAACCACGACGCTCATGTGATACGTCGCATGGCGGAACAGATCACGGGTCAACGAACAAACCGGTAGGCTTGAATTTGAAAGGAATCTCTTGTCCGCGGCGTGCGCGACTGCCGTGAAAAGCGGCCTGGGCGCGTGGCTCCAGAATGGATTCAACTGGTTTGCCAGCACGACCAACACCCTGTAGGCGCAAGGGATTTTTGCTTATCAAGGCAACTCCGGCCAAAGCATCTTTCTTGGCCAGATCAATCAGCATCAAGCCGCGACCCCGGGCCATTTCTTTAAGCTCGGTCAAGGGAAACATCAGCAATCTGCCACCCTCTGAGAGCACGGCGACCATCTGCTGCGCCGTGTCATCAGCGCCGACTTTTGCAGGAGTCAAAGGTCGCTCGTCTTTTTCCAGCGTCAAGAAAACTTTGCCTGCTTTATTGCGCGACATCATGTCCGCAACACGGGTGATAAAGCCATAAGCACCTGAGCTGGCGACCAGATATTTATCTTCTGGCAAGCCGCTGATAACGTGTGCGAGTTTTCCGCTATCCTGAAAATCGAGCAGTGTATTAAGCGGTGCGCCATCGCCACGGCCACTTGGTAGATCAGCAACTTTCAAACTGTAGCCACGGCCATTGCTGTCAATGATGACCAGTGGCCAAACAGTGCGAGTTGGGGTGATCCAGCCCGCAGTGTCACCTGCTTTGTAAGTCAGTGTGGCAGGGTCAATCTCATGTCCTTGGCGCACGCGCACCCAGCCATTTCTTGAAATGATGACGGTGACAGGTTCATCCGGTGCTGCGATTTCACGATTCGTCGTGGCAGATTCGGCTTGCATCAATGTGCGGCGATCATCACCAAAACGTTTGGCATCTTCGTTGATTTCTTTCAGAATCAAGCGCGTCATTTCTGCGCGCGATTCAAGCAGGGTAATGAGCTGCCCATGTTCTTCGCGCAGCTCATTCAGTTCTTTCTCGATGCGGATGCCTTCCAGTCGCGCCAGCTGGCGCAGACGGATTTCGAGGATGTCTTCGGCCTGCATTTCGGTGAGGCCAAATTGCGCAATAAGATCTGCCTTAGGGTCGTCTGCTTCGCGGATGCAGCGGATGACTTCATCAATTTTTAAAAAGACCAGCATGCGGCCTTCCAGAATGTGAATTCGGCGCTCAACCTCTGCCAGGCGATGGCGGGTACGCCGTTCTACGGTGGCAAAGCGATAGGCGATCCACTCATTCAATATTTGTAGCAGGTTTTTTTGGCGCGGGCGGCCACCATTTTCGCCATACAACCCCATCATGGTGAGGTTGATGGAGACATTTGCTTCCAGGCTGGTGTGCGCTAGCAGCACACCCATGAATTCTTCCTGCGTGAGGCGCGAGCTTTTGGGCTCCAGCATGATGCGCACGGCTTGCTGGTCACTTGATTCATCACGCACGGTGTCCAGCACGCCGAGCACCAGGGCTTTCAGATTTTTTTGCTCCTGGCTGATTTCCTTTTTACCCGTACGAGGTTGCGGGTTGGTCAGGCTTTCAATTTCTGACAAGATTTGGGCGACGGAAACACCATGCGGCAATTCGTCAATCACCAAGCGCCATTGCCCACGCGCCAGCTCTTCTACATGCCAGCGCGCGCGCATGCGCACACTGCCACGCCCATTGGCATACATTTCCCGAATATCCGCAACCGGCGAGATCAACTGGCCCCCACCGGGAAAGTCCGGCCCCGGCAATACGGCGAGCACATCGTCCAGCGTGGCGTTGGGTTTTTTAATCAGCAGGCGCGCAGCTTCAGCCACCTCGCGCAGATTGTGCGGTGGAATTTCCGTTGCCATGCCGACCGCAATGCCGGAGGCGCCATTGAGCAGCACGAAGGGCAGGCGGGCGGGCAAGAGTTGTGGCTCCGTGGCCGAGCCATCGTAATTGGGTAAAAATTCCACCGTGCCGCGATCGATTTCAGCGAGCAGCAGTTCGGTAATCGGCGTTAGTCGGCATTCGGTGTAGCGCATCGCTGCCGCGCCGTCGCCATCGCG
>JAYTIQ010000037.1:0-1676 GCA_043731705.1 Rugosibacter sp. | reverse complement strand
GTTATGGTCTATTCGGCATCAATCGCCATGGCCGAAGGCAGCCGCTTTACGGGTAACCAGTCGGCCTATTTTTTGATGCGGCACGGCATATTTCTGGTGCTTGGCCTAGCTGCTGCGGCTGCCGCGTTTCAGGTGCCTATGCGGTTGTGGCAACAGGCGTCTTCCTGGCTATTTGTGGCCGGGTTTGTGTTGTTGATTGTGGTGCTGATTCCGCATCTTGGCCGTTCAGTCAATGGCGCTCAACGGTGGATTGGTTTTGGCCCGATCAATTTACAGCCCTCTGAATTCATGAAGCTGTTTGCCGTGCTGTATGCAGCGGATTACACCACCCGCAAGTTAAGCGATATGGCGAGTTTTAGTCGCGGCTTTGTGCCTATGGCAGGCGTGATGGTGTTAGTCGGCGCGCTCTTGCTGCGCGAACCGGATTTTGGTGCGTTTGTAGTAATCGTCAGTATCGCAGTTGGCATTTTATTTCTGGGCGGCATCAATGGGCGGCTCTTTAGTGCGTTGCTGGTGGTTATGGCGGTGGCATTCGTCATTTTGATCTGGTCATCGCCTTATCGGCGCGAACGCATTTTTGGCTTTATGGACCCCTGGCAGGATGCCTATGGCAAGGGCTACCAGTTGTCGCATGCGTTAATTGCCTTTGGCCGTGGCGAGTGGTTTGGCGTGGGGCTGGGCGCCAGCGTGGAAAAACTGTTTTATTTGCCCGAAGCGCATACCGATTTTTTATTGGCGGTGATTGCCGAAGAACTCGGTTTTTTTGGTGTCTGCGCGGTGATTGCTTTGTTCGCCTTGCTGGTTGAGCGCGCATTCGCCGTTGGCCGCCAGGCGCTGGCGCTTGACCGCGTATATAGCGGCCTGGTGGCGCAAGGCATTGGTATTTGGCTGGGCGTGCAGGGCTTCATCAACATGGGCGTGAACATGGGGCTCCTGCCAACCAAGGGGCTGACCCTGCCGCTGATGAGCTTTGGCGGCTCAGGCATTGTGGCTAATTGCATCACCTTGGCCATCCTGTTTCGCGTCGACTGGGAGAATCGTCAGTTGATGAAGGGGCAGTCTGTATGAGGAAGATTTTGATCATGGCGGGCGGCACCGGCGGGCACATCATGCCAGGGTTGGCAGTAGCGGAACATTTGCGTGCACAAGGCTGGAAGATAGCGTGGCTGGGAAACCCGGAGGGCATGGAAGCAAAATTAGTGGCCGGGCGTGGCTACCAAATGGCCTGGATGAATTTTTCGGCATTGCGCGGCAAGGGGCTGCTGCGCAAGTTGGCTTTGCCCTTGAATTTGCTTCGTGGCTGTGTCGGGGCCTGGCGAGCGTTGTCACGCATTCGGCCCGACGTGGTGCTGGGCATGGGCGGGTATGTCACCTTCCCCGGTGGGTTGGTGGCGGCATTGCGCGGAATTCCGCTGGTGTTGCATGAGCAGAATTCCGTCGCCGGGTTGGCTAATCGGGTGCTCGCAAAAATAGCGACGCGCACCCTCTGCGGCTTTCCTGATGTCTTGCCGCTATGTATCTGGACAGGGAACCCGGTACGCCCCGAGATCGCCGTCTTGCCAGCGCCGACTTTGCGCTACGCCGAGCGCACCGGCCCGCTCAATGTACTGGTCGTGGGCGGCAGTCTGGGTGCCCAAGTGTTGAATGAAACGGTGCCCAAAGCCTGGTCGCTGATG
>JAYTIQ010000036.1:0-9290 GCA_043731705.1 Rugosibacter sp. | reverse complement strand
AAAGCTGCGAAACTGCCTCGCAGTCAGGGTTAAATAGGCCGTGGGTTTGCCTGCAGCGATACTGTCAGGCGCATCGGGCAGCGGCAAAGTGATGCCTTTTTGCTGGGCAATACGCGACAGCTCCTGGCGCACTAAAGGCGCATCCGCTTCATTCAACGGTGGCGCCGTCAGTATTTTTCTCAATAACGATTCAGGCAAAACCGAATGCAGCTCGCCGATCTGGAAATTCGCAGGGTCAAAATAGAACAAAGGCCAGGTGGAAATCACTTCCAAAGGTTCAGGCAAACGCACACGCGCCTGCTGCAACCCCGCCAGATTACGTTCCCAGCCGAGTACCAAAGGCAGTGGCTGGCCCTGCTGTACAGGCTGATCCAGTGCGCCATCCGGGTACAACCTGCCAGTGCGCAAGGCTTGGCGCAACAGCAATGCACCCGTCTCGCCAGTCAGCTCAACATCATCTTGATAATGAAATGTGGTTCCGGCCTGTAGCGCGATAAACAACCGCAACGGAGGCACATCGTCATCGAGAATAAACTCGCGATGGCTGCGCATACTGCCTAAATCATAAGGTTGCGGTTGATAAATAACGGGCTTGCCCAGCCCCCCGGTTTTAGTCTGGCGACTTTTGCCCAATGCCAGCCGCATCGACTGTCCTCGCCGCAATAAATACACCACGCGTTGCGGTAAAGCTTTTTTGCTCGGTGCAGGCAAATCCACCACCGGCGGAGTGTCATCCAGCTCGTCCAACCATTCCAGGGCAGCGGTGCTCGGTTCTGGAAAAGCCTCTGCGCCCGGCAATAAACCCCCTTCAGGCTGAACCAATCCCGCCTGCTGGTAATACGCCCACAGCGCTGCTACCGCATGCTTGCAGTCCATGCCCACCGGACAAGAACAATCATTATCTACACCCCGAATAGCACCGGCGGGCGTCAGTGACAGCCATAAATCCACCTGATAGGGTGGTTGAATACTACCCTGCACACTGGCTTCCACATGGATTTCCAGAGGATCCCGCTCAACGGAAAGAAGCGAGACGCGCCCTTCTGCTGCATATGCCAAACCACGTTGTACCGTGGCAGAACCATACTCATTATCCAATTCGGCCAGATAATCAGTGCTTTCCGAGAGTGTGCTTGACATGAAGTAATACGTCTAAAAAGGGCTTGGAAGATACCACATAGAACCCCTTGCCGCCTCACCAACGCCGACTTTTCATCCAATATTCAGCGCATAGGTAGCATTAGCTGCCAGGAATTGTGCCCCACAAGGCTCGCGGTAGCATGCCGACATACTGGATCATGCAAAAATCACGCAGCAATGACAATACAACAACCCATCCAAAGTACTCACAAGAACCGAAAAGCACGGCCTTTTTTTGGCTTTTCCATGGCTTTTGATTTTAAATAAAGCCTACTATATACAGTGTGATTTATGATACTGAGCACAAGATAGACATATAACTGGCTGTTTTATATAAAATTTAATTTATTGCTTTGCTCTTTAAAAAAGCTTGCGGTATGCTCTTTCAAAACACACAAGAAAACAGACTGATTCGTTTCACTTTCGTGCCGCTTTGTTTACTTTTTTACCCCCTTTCCAGCCTAGGCTACATCCTCATTTTCATCGGGAGACAACATGATAAACAACAAAACAGATCAACAATTTGCACCCGAATCCGCAGTGACTGAACATACCGGGCAAATGGGCCTGCCTTTGCCACAAGAAATATCCGGTGAAGTCCTGATCGAAAAATATGCCAAAGGCAACGAGCGCACAGTGCATGATGTTCGCGCACGAGTTGCACGCGCGCTTGCTGGTGTCGAAACCGAAGACAAACGCGCCCATTGGGAAGCGCGCTTTCTCGAAGCTCAGGAAAACGGTTTCGTTCCTGCCGGGCGCATCAATTCGGCCGCCGGCACTGATCTTTGCGCCACCTTGATCAACTGTTTTGTGCAACCGGTGGGTGATTCAATTTCCGAAACCGTCGATGGTCGCCCTGGCATCTACACTGCCCTGCTGCAAGCGGCTGAAACCATGCGTCGCGGAGGGGGTGTAGGTTACGATTTTTCATCCATTCGCCCGATAGGCGCACATGTCAAAGGTACGCAGTCACGCGCGTCTGGCCCTATTTCTTACATGCGGGTATTTGACCGCTCATGCGAAACCGTTGAATCCGCAGGTAGCCGGCGCGGCGCGCAAATGGGTGTGCTGCGTTGTGACCACCCGGATATCGAAGAATTCATCCACGCCAAAGACCATGGCGATCTGACCAATTTCAACATCTCGGTTGGTGTCACCGATGCATTCATGCTCGCGGTGGAAACTGATGGCGAGATTGAACTGGCCCATCGTGCCACCCCTACTGCCGACATCAAGGCGGCTGGCGCTTACCAGCGTGAAGACGGCTTATGGGTGTATCGCAAAGTGCGCGCGCGTGACCTGTGGGATCAAATCATGCGCTCAACCTATGATCACGCCGAGCCAGGCATTTTGTTCCTTGACCGCATGAACAAGGATAACAATTTGTATTACTGCGAAACCATTGAAGCCACCAATCCTTGTGCTGAACAACCGTTGCCACCTTATGGCTGCTGCTGCCTGGGTTCCATCAACCTCACCAACTTCGTGCATGACGCCTTCTCGGACAAGGCCCGTTTTGATTTTGAAGCGTTCGGCAAAGTGATTGACACTTCTGTACGCATGCTCGACAACGTGCTCGAAGCCACGCATTGGCCGCTACCGCAACAACACCAGGAAGCTCAATCGAAACGCCGCGTGGGCCTGGGTTACACCGGTCTGGGCGACGCCCTCATCATGCTGCGCCTGCGTTACGATACGCATCCCGCACGAGATATGGGCGCGAAAATTTCGGAATACATGCGCGACCGTTCCTATCTATATTCGGCCGAACTCGCCAAAGAACGCGGTGCCTTCCCGCTGTTCAACGCCGACTTATATCTGGCGGGTGGCAACTTTGCCTCGCGCCTGTCGAATAATGTCAAAGAGCAGATCAGAAAACATGGCTTGCGCAATTCGCACTTGCTCTCCATCGCGCCTACTGGAACAATCAGCCTGGCCTTTGCCGACAACGCCAGCAACGGCATCGAGCCACCCTTCTCCTGGACTTACACACGCAAAAAACGCATGGCCGATGGCACGCAAAAAGAATATGCCGTTGAAGATTACGCCTGGCGCTTGTACAAGCACCAAGGTGGCGATGTCAGCAAACTACCCGACTATTTTGTGACGGCGCTCGACATCTCTGCACAGGCGCACAAAGACATGGTGGCAGCCGTTGCACCCTTTGTTGACACTTCGATTTCCAAAACCGTGAATGTGCCTGCCGACTACCCTTACGCCGAATTCGAAGACCTGTACATGAGCGCATGGAAAGCCGGCCTCAAGGGTCTGGCCACGTATCGCCCCAACTCAATTCTAGGCAGTGTGCTTTCGGTTGATTCCACAGCTACCAGCAATGCACAAAAGCAGCCGCAGGATGTCACCATCGATTCGGCAAACCGCCGCCTGTCTATCGGCGCCCTGCCCGCACCCGTGCTGGCCTCGCTACGTTGGCCCAGCCGCCCGCGCATGAGCGATGGCAATACCGCCTGGACCTACATGATTGAAGCGCCGCAAGGCGAGTTTGCCCTCTTCGTCGGCCAGGTTGAAAACGACATGGGCCGCGCCATGCCTTTCGAAGTCTGGGTCAATGGCGCCGAGCAACCGCGCGGCATCGGCGCGGTGGCAAAAACCTTGTCCATGGACATGCGTGCCAACGACAAAGCCTGGCTCAAACTCAAACTTGACGCGCTAGCCAAGACGCAGGACGAAGAGGCTTTCGATCTGCCCTTTCCGCCCAATGGCGAGAAAAAGCGCGTCCCCGGCGTGGTCTCGGCGCTGGCGCAAGTCGTGCGCTATCGTTGCGAAAAACTGGGTGCGCTGGAAGATGCAGCGGTAGAAAGTAGCACAGGGAAAAGTGCCACACCGGTTATCGACTGCATGTTCAGCCGCGACGAACCGAAAACCGGCACGGATGGCACGCTCTCCTGGACGGTCGACATCAGCAACCCTGTCGCTGGCGAAGAGTTCGTATTGGGTCTGAAAGAAATCACGCTACCCGATGGCGTCACGCGGCCCTATTCAGTGTGGCTCTCCGGCCATTATCCCCGCGCACTAGATGGCTTGACCCGCCTGCTCTCGCTTGACATGCGCGTGCTTGACCCGGCATGGATCGGTATGAAATTGCGCAAGCTGATGAACTACGCCGAGCCCTTGGGCGACTTCATGGCGCGTGTGCCAGGCTCGAACAAGCAGCAAAATTGGCCCTCAACCGTAGCCTACATCGCCCGCTTGATCATGCACCGTTACGCCATGCTCGGCATACTGGATGAAAACGGCTACCCCACACGTGCCATGGGCATTCTTGAAACCCCGGGTGCGGCACCAGAAACCAGTGGCGGCATCAAAGTAATGCAGGGCTCTTTATGCAATGAATGCGGCAACATGGCAGTGATTCGCAAAGATGGTTGCGACTTCTGCTCCGCCTGCGGCGCTGTGGGAACCTGTGGTTAGCACAGTAGTTGATATTTTCGGGATGAAAAAAGCCTCCAGAGTGGTTCACTCTGGAGGCTTTTTTACTTTATGACCAAGGGTTTTATAAGCTGTCTTGCTTACTTCCCCATTCTTACTTCCCCATGCTTACTTCTCAACCCGTGTCGTAGGCATCACAAGCGCATCACCATCAATCACTACTTTGCCACCGACAGTACATACTGTCGTCAACGAAACACGCCGCTTTTCTGGCATAAGCTCTTTGATGGTCACGATGGCATGAACTGTATCGCCCGGACGCACAGGCGCTTTAAAACGCAAGTTCTGGCTGAGGTAAATCGTACCAGGGCCCGGCAGACGGCCAGCGATTGCTGCTGATATCACGCTGGCCGAGAGCATGCCATGGGCAATGCGCCCTTTGAATTGCGTGGTCTGGGCAAACTCTTCATTGATATGCATGGCATTGTTATCGCCCGAAACGCTGGCGAATAGCACAATGTCTGCTTCGGTAATGGTCTTTGCAAACGTGGCGGTCATGCCAACGCTCAGGTCTTCAAAATCGTAGCCATTCAACTCGTTCATGATTATTTTCCGCAGTGGTCAAAAAAGATAAGTGACGTGTAGTCAGGCAGCAAGTACAACAGGCTGCGATTGACGGAATATTGCTAGACGCTGTGCCTGTAAAATTTTGGCGGCAGCAAGGCTTTTCTCTTTGACATGCCCATAGCCGCGAATCTCATCCGGCACACTGATCAACAAAACAGCCGCCGCATAGTTGGCAGGCGTTAGTTGCGGCATTATCTCGTCAAGCAGATGGATATAGTCTTCAATCATCTGCTGCTCGTGACGACGCTCTTCTGTCTTGCCAAAGATATCCAGTGCGCTGCCACGCAGAAACTTCATTTTGGCCAGCAGCTTGAATGCCGTAAAAATCCAGGGGCCAAACGCACGCTTTTGCAGCTCACCAGTGATGGAATCACGCTTGGAGATTAGTGGTGGAGCCAGGTGATATTGAGCTTTATAGCCCGCCTTGAACTGTGCGCCCAGTTTGGCTAAGAACACCGGATCCGTATGCAAGCGCGCGACTTCGTATTCATCTTTGTAAGCCATCAATTTGTAGAGATAGCGCGCTGCAGCCTCACTTAAACTCGTGGCCCCGACATTCGCCATTTTCTCGGCGCTGGCGACACGGCGAATAACCTCCGTGTACCGCGTGGCATAGGCGATATTTTGATACGCGATGAGTTCAGGCACGCGTATTTCCAGCAAGCGCTTGAGCTCGCCCTGGGCCACAACAGAATCAACCAGCGCATGAGCAGACTTGCTTAATGCGGGAGGCAAAGGCAATACACTCACGCTGGCCGATGCGGTGCTCTTGCTAATCTCGTCCTGCACAAATGCACGATCAACCACCGCCATGCGGCCCCAGCGGAAGGCCGCCAATCCCATCTCGACACCCACCCCTCCATGCTGGATTGCTGTCTCGATGGATGTCGCCAGTAGCGGCAAAGCCCCTGCCTGGAAAGCTACGCCGACCATAAACAGATTGGTTGCCATGCTGTCGCCAAACAACCCTTCAGCAAGCCCTTGTCCATCAAGAAACACATTGTCGTTCGCGCGGCTCACCCGGTTGATGCCCGCCGTTAAACCATTCAAGCCAGGAAAAGCCACGTGGCGATTCGTCACCATCTGCCCGGTCGGCGTCTCGGTTGTGGAAATAATTGCAATAGTGCGTTCAGGGTGACACTTATCGAGATTCTTGGGGTCTGTCGCATTGAGAATATCGAAGCCAAGATAAAGATCGGCGCACCCGTCAGAAATCTTGTTTGCTCCCGTAAAAGGGGATGAGGTAATTTTGATATCAGAAACCACCGCCCCGCCCTTTTGCGCCAAACCGGTCTGGTCTAACCCAATGACATGCTTGCCCTCAAGCCGCGCGGCGTTAGCGATTGTGGCTGCCACAGTGACTGAACCTGTGCCGCCAATACCCATTAAATGCACACCAAAATCACCCGTGAATTTGAGAGTTGGCTCAGGCAAGTCACGCATCAAGGCAGGAATCACCGCCTTTTTCTTTTTGCGCGGCGCCTCTGGTGCTATCGCTGTGTCAGCCATCGGCGTGATAGTCATAAACGAAGGGCAAAACCCTTTGATGCAGGAATAATCCTTGTTGCATGAGCTTTGATGAATATGCGTCTTGCGGCCGAATTCTGTTGCTACCGGCTCGATACTCATGCAGTTAGCCTTTTCGCCACAATCACCACAGCCTTCACACACGCGCTCGTTAATGATGATGGTTTGCACGGGCTCTTCAGCCTTGCCTCGGCTGCGTGAACGGCGCAATTCAGCCGCGCACTCTTGATCATGAATCAACATCGTGGTGCCCTTGATCTGCGCCAGCAAACGCTGCGCTTCGTCAAGCCGATCACGATGCCAGACCTCCGTACCATTCAATAAACTAATACCTTGGTAGAGCTCGGGATGATCCGTCGTCACAATAATCTTTTTGACACCGTTCGCCAGCGACTCAGACACAATATCTGCCACCGGATGGCTGCCCATGATGGCTTGCCCGCCGGTCATTGAGGTGTGGCCGTTGTAGAGCAACTTAAACGTGATATTGACGTCAGTTGATGCGGCATAGCGAACTGCCATGCTGCCCGAATGAGCATAGGTGCCGTCCCCCATGTTCTGAAAAATATGCTCTGTCTCGGTAAATGGCGCCATGCCTACCCATTGCGCGCCTTCAGCACCCATGTGCGTGCCCATCACCACATTGCGGCCCATCCACATCGACATCGTATGGCAACCAATGCCTGCCGAGACAATACTGCCTTCGGGCGCAATGGTTGAGCTGTTATGCGGGCAGCCCGAGCAGAACCAGGCGGTGCGTACCGCCGTGGGTAATTTGCTGCGCGCATGAATTTCATCCAGCCGGTTTATCCATGCCTCGGCAGACTCAATCCGCGCTTTTTTCGACAAGCGGCGCGTCAATGCACGCGCGATCACGTCAGACTCAAATTCGCCATAATGCGGTAGCAGTTCTTTTTCTTCCTCGTCAAATTTGCCAACGATACGTGGTGCATTGGCGCTGCCGTAAAGAATGTTCTTGGCAAACATCTCCAGGAATGGCCGCTTTTCCTCGATCACGAAAATCTCTTCCAGACCTTGTGCAAACTCACGTACTACCGTGGGCTCCATCGGGAACAACATGCCCATCTTCAAAATGCGAATACCATAGCGACGCAGCGCTGCCTCATCCAGCCCCATCTCTAAAAAAGCCTGACATAAATCGTGATAAGTCTTGCCGGCAGTCATAATGCCCAGCCAGGCGTCTGCATTCGGGAACACCACATTATTCAGATTATTTTCGCGCGCATAACGCCGTGCCACTTCCAGCCTGCGGGTATAGAGCGACTGTTCCATCTCCAGCGCCTCAACGCGCACATTCATGCCCATGTTCATGCGCGGGGTAAACAACTTGCCATCGAACATCATGTCCGGAGTAATAAACTTCATCCGTTCGGGAGTCACGTCAGCGGTGCCTGAACCATCCGCTACATTGGTCACGATCTTCATGCCTATCCACAAGCCGGAGATCCGTGACAGGTTATAGCCATGCAAACCGAGATCAAGAATTTCCTGCACATTACCCGGATACAGCGACGGGATGCCCACATGGAATAGCATGGGCTCCGACTGGCTACTCAAGGACGACGACTTACAGCCCGGGTCATCCCCAACAATGGCCAGCACACCGCCATTTTTTCCAATGCCGGTGTAGTTAGCATGCTTGAGTGCGTCGCCACTACGATCAACCCCCGGTGCTTTGCCATACCACATGCCAGTGACGCCATCGAGCTTTTGGCGGCCAACGGTGTGCAGCATTTGCGTACCCCAAACTGCGGTAGCCGCCAAATCTTCATTGATGCCATCCACAAAGTGAATGTTGCTCTCAATGAGCATTTTCTGCTGCTTGATGAGCGCAGCATCCAGCATGCCTAATGGGGAACCACGGTAGCCAGAAACAAACATGCCCGTAGTCAGCCCACGACGCGCATCAGTGCGCACCTGATCCAGCGTAAGGCGTACCAAAGCATCAATGCCCCCAATATTGATAGCACCTTCTGCTTGGTTGAACACAGTCGTTTTATCTTCTTTAGAGGACATCGGGCAGCTCCGTTGAGGGGATAGATAGAAGGATATTCTCGTTCATTGAATCAAGTCAATTCATTCTTTTCATGTTTTCCAACACCGATGGATGCAAGAATTTGAGTGGCTTTAACATCCAGTGCCGGGGGTAAAAGCGTTGTTAGCGAAATCAACTCTGCGCCTTCGTGCTGCGCATAGTGATTTAACTGTGAGCGTTGATAGAGCGGATCATAATGAAGCCGGAGGAGCTCGGTCACCAACGTCGGGAAATCACCCGCTGTTACCATGTTTTTCCAGCGTACGAGGGTGTCATTGCTCTGCACACCATGCAGCCTGTCAAGACAGGCGTGCAGCCAGGGCGCGTCATCCAGCGCATATGCATAATCTGTCAGCAAAAAATCAACACGCGCCTCCAACCCAACATCCAGGCGCAGGCAATGCGCACTGCGCAACGCCATGATCAGGCTCTCCGGCAAACGCAGCTTACCGATAACTCGGCTCTCTGCCTCAACAAACACGGGGCGTTGCGGATCAAGCTGGGTCAGCGCACAAAAAAGGCGCGTCTCGAAACTTTTTTGTGATGTTTG
>JAYTIQ010000035.1:0-3904 GCA_043731705.1 Rugosibacter sp. | reverse complement strand
CTTACCGGAGATCGTGAGCAGCTGATCCAGGCGGTGCTGAATATTGCGCGTAATGCAGCGCAAGCGATGCACGACAAGGGAGAAATCATCTTTTCTACGCGTGCCGCTCGCCAAGTTATTTTGGCAAAAAAGCATTATCAGTTGGCACTGGAAGTGCGGGTTATTGATAATGGTCCCGGTATTCCTGTCCAATTACAGGACAGAATTTTTTATCCGCTGGTTTCAGGACGGGAGAATGGCAGCGGGTTAGGCCTGACGATTGCCCAAAGTTTTGTTCAGCAGCACGGTGGAACGATCGAGGTTACATCACGGCCTGGGCACACCTGCTTTACGCTGATGCTGCCGCTAGCTTTACGGCTTACTACACCAGATAATATCAAGGAAAAAATATCATGACCAACCCCGTCTGGATTATTGATGACGATCGTTCAATCCGCTGGGTATTGGAAAAGGCGCTCGGCCGCGAAAATATTCCGGTCAAAAGCTTTGCAACAGCGGACGAAGCGTTGCGTGCACTGGCTGACGCGCAACCGCCTGCCGCTTTAATTTCCGATATTCGCATGCCGGGGACAGATGGGCTTGATTTGCTGCGCCAGGTAAAAATTCATTATCCCGAGTTGCCTGTCATCATCATGACGGCCTATTCTGATCTTGATTCTGCTGTGGCTGCATTTCAGGGTGGCGCCTTTGAGTATTTGCCCAAACCTTTTGATGTCGATCAGGCGGTGGCCTTGGTACGGCGTGCGCTGGCAGAATCCGTGCAGCATGGCGGGGCGACTGAAGACACAGGAGTCATGCCAGAAATTCTGGGGCAAGGTGCCGCCATGCAGGAAGTCTTTCGCGCGATTGGTCGGCTTTCGCAGTCACTCGCCACGGTGCTCATCAATGGGGAGTCAGGCACAGGTAAAGAGCTCGTGGCGCAAGCGCTTCATCGCCATAGTCCCCGTAAAAATGCACCGTTTATTGCTATCAATACAGCAGCGATCCCAAAAGATTTGTTGGAGTCTGAACTTTTCGGCCATGAAAAAGGGGCCTTTACGGGGGCTACGGCACAGCGTCGTGGGCGGTTTGAGCAAGCCGAGAATGGCACCTTGTTTCTGGATGAAATTGGCGATATGCCAGCCGAATTGCAAACCCGATTGTTACGCGTTCTCTCAGACGGTAATTTTTATCGTGTTGGTGGCCATCAGCCCGTGAAGGCAAATGTGCGCGTGATCGCAGCAACGCATCAGGATTTGGAAGCGCGCGTGAGGGACGGCTTGTTTCGCGAAGACCTGTTTCATCGCTTGAATGTGATTCGCTTACGGCTGCCACCCTTGCGTGAGCGTAGTGACGATATTCCAATTCTGGCACGTCACTTTTTGCAAAAGAGTGCACAAGAGCTCGGCGGGGAACCTAAACGACTTTCCGATGCGGCACAAAAGTATTTGCAAGGACTCGAGTTTCCCGGCAATGTGCGGCAATTGGAAAATCTGTGCCACTGGCTGACAGTCATGGCACCGGGGCAAAGCATTGATGTGGCTGATTTACCGGCGGAGTTACGTGACGCGGGACGTGATGCAGCCAAAGACCCTGCACGCCGTGTCGCCAGCGCCGACTGGTTGTCTGCCTTGGCGCGTGAAGCCGACCAGCTATTGGCTAGTGCGCCGGGACAAGTGGCAGAGCAACTCACGCGACAATTCGAATCAACCTTGATACGCCGTGCGCTAGTGGCAACCAGCGGGCGGCGCATCGAAGCTGCCCAGTTGCTCGGCCTGGGCCGCAATACCATCACGCGCAAGATTCAGGAGCTGGGTTTGGAAGATGCGCCAGTCAAGGGGTAGCGTGGCGCATCCATTTTCTGGGGGGCTTGTTTCGCAATGACTTCAGCGTTTGACGCAACGCGTTTGGTAGCCGCATTAGGCCCAGCGTCGCGTCGTTTTGACGTCGACTTGCTACCGCAATGCGATTCAACCAACTCGATGCTGCTGAGCCGTGCCGAGGCGGGGGCGGCCTCGGGTACCGTGGTGGCCGCAACGCTACAAACTGCTGGGCGTGGACGGCGTGGGCGCGAGTGGATTGCTGCGCCGGGTGACAGCCTCACCTTTTCTCTGCTCTGGCGATTTGCGCCGGGTAGTGTGCCGATCGGCCTTTCACTGGCGGTAGGCGTGGCGGTAGCACGTGCGCTGGAAAAAGTTATGCATAGCCGTATCCAGTCGGACGGCGCTGGTGATACGCCACAAAGCAATTCCTCCTGGACGGCGGCGCTCAAGTGGCCTAATGACATTCTGCATCAAGGCAAAAAGCTGGGCGGCATTCTGATAGAGCTTGTACCCGGGGCACCACATGTAGCTGTTATTGGTATTGGTATCAATCGGCGCTTGCCTGCGGCATTGTCGCCTGATGTGCGGGCGACAGCCGCTGCCTTGGGTGACCATATCGAGATCAACGTACTAATGGCGGCACTGCTGAATGAGTTGTTGCTCCTGCTGGAAAGTTTTGCGATTGCGGGTTTCACCGCGCTGCGCACGGATTGGTTGGCACGTCATGCATTTCAGGACTCACCTGTTGTGCTGCTATCGGATTTTTCGCCTCCGCGACAAGGCATTTGTCGTGGTGTCGATAAAGAAGGAGCTCTGTTGTTGGAGGTTGATGGTCACATCGAGCGCATTCTCTCTGGTGAAATTTCTTTGCGGGCAGCAGCTCCTGTGTAAGATAAGCTTTCGTTCTTCTGCGATATCTCATCGTTAATAGATACTTATGGCAACTTACGCAATCGGCGATGTCCAGGGCTGTTTTGATCCGCTGCGCCAACTGATCGGCTCCCTTGATTTTGACTCAGCCAGCGACCGTCTCTGGTTTGTTGGCGACCTCGTCAATCGTGGCCCGCAGTCGTTGGAAGTGCTGCGCTATGTCAAGTCGCTGGGCACGGCTGCGGTGGTGGTGCTGGGCAATCACGATCTGCATTTAGTGATGCAGGCGGAAGGTTTTGGGCGAGCGAATAAAGAAGACACACTCGCTGCTGTACTCGCCGCGCCGGATCGGGATGAGTTGTTGAATTGGCTGCGCGCGCAACCACTGGTTCATGTGGAGGGCGCTTGGGCGATGGTGCATGCCGGGCTCTTGCCGAAGTGGACGGTAGCGCGGGCAAAAGCATTATCAGATGAAGTGTCTGCTGCGCTGACTGCGCCCGGCTACCGCGATTTTCTGGCGCACTTATGGGGTTCGGAACCGGCTGCCTGGCGGGAGGATCTTGCGGGCTGGGACAGACTGCGCGTGGTAGTGAATGCGATGACGCGCATGCGCTACGTGACACTTGCTGGGGCGATGGAATTGCGCGCTCCCGGCGCGAAATCTCCGCCGGCAGAAGGGCCGGCAGGATGTGTGCCGTGGTTCGCTATGCCTGGGCGGGCGAGTGCTGGCCAGTTTATTGTTTGCGGGCATTGGTCGGCGCTGGGCTACCATGAACAGGCGGATTTGCTGGCGATTGATACGGGCTGCCTGTGGGGTGGCGCGCTGACTGCGGTGCGACTGGAAGATCGGCGCGTGTTTCGCCTGCCGTGTTCGCAGCAGGTGAAGCCTTCAGGTTGGGATTGACCGCTTTATTGATTCCCGCATTGACTCCTATGGATTTCAAGTGCACCAGCCGATGCGCGATAGCATGGTGCGCATGCGCCGCGAGGTGGCGGCGGTCAAGGCTAGCGGGCGCTAGCGCTGGCAAGGGTTCAAGCTGTGCGATGAGTCCCGTGCTGGTGGTAATCGACCACAGGCAGCTGGCTAGGGTCATGTCGCCTACAAAATCGGCGGCATGGGTTGGCTGCTGAGTTTGCGCATCGACATAACGCAAGGCAAGTGGCATCACGGGTACTGCTGCGTCAATTGCGCTTTGGAACAACGCGCTGTGAAACGGCTGCACAGTGAGACC
>JAYTIQ010000034.1:0-7959 GCA_043731705.1 Rugosibacter sp. | reverse complement strand
TGCATGATCCGGCAAGACGCAACACACTCGATGCGGCCACCCCGCAGCATCTGATACGTGTGTTCCTGGCCGGTCTCCGGGCTTGGAAGTTTTGCTGCCTCGCCTTCCCGGGATCAACTGATTCCAGTGGCATTGTGAGGTAGCCGCACTTCCTTACCGTTGCGGGGGCAGCGCCGGAATTGATTTTCTGGGTAGAAATATCGCACCGGCTTCCCGTTTAATCCGGCATAGCGAAGAACTATGCGCGGACACCACGAACGGCGAACAGTATATAGCAAGAGGGCAAAAGAATAACGGCAGCAGGGCATGTCAAGCATGCCCTGCTGCCGTTAGTGAACTCGGGGTTCAGGTAATGCGGCGTGAATGCGTACTGCTAAATGATCAATGACGTACGCTCTCCAGTGCTGCATTAAACGTTGGGCTGGGGCGCATAACACTGTCAGCCTTTGCTTGGTCAGGCAGAAAGTACCCACCGATATCAACGGGTTTGCCTTGAGCCGCGTTTAACTCGGCGATGATTTTCTGTTCATTGCTCGCCAACTGTTGAGCCAGAGGGGTGAAATAGGCTTTCAGTTGCTGGTCTTCGTTTTGTTCAGCCAACGCTTGAGCCCAATACAAGGCTAGATAATATTGACTGCCTCGATTGTCAAGCTCACCGGTACGCCGCGAGGGTGATTTGTCATTTTCGAGCAGCTTGCCGGTAGCAGCATCCAGCGTCTTGGCGAGCAGTTTTGCCTTGTCGTTGTCATTTTTAATGCCCAGTTCTTCCAATGAAACAGCCAGTGCAAGGAATTCACCGAGCGAATCCCAGCGCAGGTGGTTTTCTTCTATGAGTTGCTGAACGTGTTTGGGTGCCGAACCCCCGGCGCCTGTTTCATACATGCCGCCACCCGCCATCAAAGGTACGATGGACAGCATCTTGGCGCTGGTACCGAGTTCCATGATCGGGAACAGGTCAGTCAGGTAGTCGCGCAGGATATTGCCGGTGACAGAAATGGTGTCCATGCCACGAGTCACGCGCTCCAGGGTGTAGCGCATAGCACGCACTTGCGACATGATCTGGATATCCAGCCCGGTGGTGTCGTGATCGTTGAGATAGGTCTTTACCTTTTTGATCAGCTCCGCTTCATGGGGACGGTAGGGGTCAAGCCAAAAGACCGCTGGCATGCCTGAGAGGCGGGCGCGCGTGACGGCCAGTTTGACCCAGTCACGGATCGGTGCATCCTTGACCTGACACATGCGCCAGATGTCCCCTTGCTCGACATTTTGGCTCAGCAAAATTTCGCCAGTAGCCAGATCAACGATGTTGGCAATACCGTCTTCGGAAATTTCAAAGGTTTTGTCGTGTGAGCCGTATTCCTCAGCTTGCTGCGCCATGAGGCCCACGTTAGGCACAGTGCCCATGGTGCGTGGATCGAAGTTGCCATTGGTTTTACAGAAGTTGATCATCTCCTGATAGATACGGGCAAAAGTCGATTCGGGCATCACGGCCTTGGTATCTTTGGGTTTGCCATCAGCACCCCACATCTTGCCGCCAATGCGGATCATGGCAGGCATGGATGCATCAACAATCACGTCGTTGGGGGCATGCAGATTGGTAATGCCCTTGGCCGAGTCCACCATGGCCAGCTCAGGGCGGTGTTCGTGGCAGGCGTGCAGGTCGCGGATGATTTCTTCGCGCTTGGAGGTGGGCAGTGCAGCGATCTTTTCTTCCAGATCAACCATGCCGTTGTTGACGTTGACACCCAGTTCATCAAACAGTTTGCCGTGTTTCTTGAATGCGTCCTTGTAATAAATTTTGACTGCATGGCCGAAGACGATGGGGTGGGATACGCGCATCATCGTGGCTTTGACGTGCAATGAGAACAAGACGCCTGTTTTGCGGGCATCTTCCATTTGTGCTTCATAAAAATCGCACAGCGCTTTTTTGCTCATGAACATGCTGTCGATGATTTCGCCGGCAAGCAATGAAACCTTGGGTTTGAGCATCAGGGTTTTGCCGCTTGCCGTGATGAGTTCCATTTTGACATCTCGGGCTTTATCGAGCGTCATGGATTTTTCACCGTGATAGAAGTCACCATGATGCATGTGCGCCACATGAGTGCGCGAAGCCATACTCCATTCGGACATGGAATGGGGATGTTTGCGGGCATAATTTTTGACAGCCGCAGGCGCACGGCGGTCGGAGTTGCCTTCACGCAGCACGGGGTTCACCGCGCTGCCAAGGCATTTGGAGTAGCGTGCGTGAATGGCTTTTTCGGCTTCAGTTTTTGGAACTTCAGGGTAGTTGGGTAAAGCATAGCCTTTGGATTGCAGCTCCTTGATGGCGCTGATCAGCTGGGGCAACGCAGCACTGATGTTCGGCAACTTGATGATATTGGCTTCCGGTTTTTTGGCCAGTTGAGCCAATTCGGCCAGAATATTCGGCGTTTTTTGATTTTCCGGCAGGATGTCTGAGAATTCAGCCAGAATTCTTGCGGCAACCGAGATGTCACTGCCTACAATATCGATACCGGCCGGGGCGGCGAAGGTTTTGATGATCGGTAAAAAAGCATAGGTGGCCAGACGGGGTGCTTCGTCAGTTAGCGTATAGATGATTTTTGAATCTTTCGCAGTCATTGCTTTTCCTTTGCGATGGTTAGTTGAGTTGTGTTTACCGATACATTGATTATAAGTCTGCCGGGTGCCTGAAGGATGGAACAGCGGTTTATTAGCCGTTTGATAATTTCTGTGCCATTAAGGTGTGGCGTTTGGCAAAGCTAATCTGGCCCAAAGCGCCAAACCCTGCGCGTTGAGGTCGATATCCATATCCAGAATGGATGTTAGTTCAGTATCACTCAAGCGTGAGCCATGAGCACGCGCTTCGACGAGCAGATAGTCGCGTAGTTTGGGGCTGATGGCGGCGTGCAAGGCATCCGTTACCGTATCGCCAGCGCCGACTTTTCTTGCTTCTTCTCTCGCAATTTCAACAAATCCATCCATTCGGCGCAGCAGCTCTGGTGCGTGTCGACACGGTTCTGGCAGACGGCCGAAATGCGTGAGATAGGCGGCCTCTGGTTGCAGCGCCAGGATGCGCTCGATTGAAGAGCGTAGCGCTATGGGATCAAATTGCGAAGGCGTGGTGGTGGGAAAGAGAAAAGGCCGGCCATCAACCTCCAGCTCGCGATAACTGATGCCCAGCGTGTCGCCAGTGAAAATGCCTTTCGACTGCGTATCAAAAATAGCGATATGGTGACGCGCATGGCCGGGTGTGTCGATGCACAAGAAAGCGCGGTCGTCCAGATGCAATGTCGTGTTGTCGTGCGCCTCGATGATTCGCTCGGCAGCGATCGGCTGCAATTTGCCATACAGCTGGTGTGTCCGTTCTTTGCCATACACGGCTTCAACCCCGGCCATCAGCTTCGACGGTTCGCTCATATGCGCCGCGCCGCGCGGATGCACTACCAACTGTGCACTGGGGAAGGCATTCATCATCACCCCAGCACCGCCTGCGTGATCGAGGTGAATATGCGTGAGTATCACGTAGTCCACTGCATTCGGTGGGAGGCCGAGACTATCCAGCATCATCAGGGCAAGTGGCAGCGTTGCATATGTGCCCGTATCGACAAACGCTACGCGCCCGTTATGCACGATGAGATGTACTGCTGCCAATTGCGGGCGCAGATAACCCGTATCAAAAGCATAAATGCCCTGCGTGTATGTAATGAGTTCATTTTTCATAGGGCGGAATGTTAGCAGCGGCAGAGCGATACGACCATTGATAACAGGTGAATCAGTCAAAAACAGATGTGTTATCAGTCTTGTTATGCCAGAATATAGGGCGTTTAATTCAACAGGGTGAGGTAAATTTTTGCGGTTACTATCATGCTTGTTGCGTATTTCACTACTCGCGTAGCCAAGTAATTTCGGCGGTTTCTGCGGAGAGAGGGTGTCATTCGAATCAGCAGACATCATAATTTTAAGGAGAGAGAAATGACCAGTGCAAAGATTCATTGGCATCTTTTTGCGACAGCAACGATATGCACCTTTTATTTCTGTATGGCACCGACCGCAGCAGATGCTGAAACCTTGCCTGTGAGGCAGGCCGTGCCGAACCGGCCGAATATTCTCATCATTGTTGCAGACGATCTGGGTTACTCGGACCTTGGTGCCTTTGGCGGAGAGATTGACACGCCGAACCTTAATGCCCTGGCAAAGCGCGGAACCCGCTTCACTGGGTTTTATGTCGCGCCGACCTGTTCCCCAACGCGGGCGATGCTGTTGACCGGCAACGACCATCACGAGGTAGGTCTTGGCACAATGGCGGAGATACTTACCCCGCGGGAACGCGGTGCGCCAGGTTATGAGGGCTACCTCACGCAACGCGCTGCTACCGTGGCAGAGAGAATGAGGGACGCAGGCTACGCGACATTGATGTCGGGTAAATGGCACTTGGGTGCAGCTTCCGGCCAGACTCCTGCCGATCGTGGTTTTGATCATTCCTTTGCCCTGCTGCAAGGTGCGCATAACCATTTCGGGGCGGATCAGGAGGGTGCTTATCTGGCGGTTGGCGCTGCTTCAGATTATCAACTCGACGGCAAGCCGGTTCGTTACCCTGTGGGTGCCTACTCGGCCGATTACTTTGCGGATCGCATGATTGAATTTCTCGGCGAACCTCGAGCCAAGAAGCCATTTTTTGCTTATCTTACGTTCACTCAACCCCACTGGCCGCTACAGGCACCGTCCAGTGTGATAGAGAAATATCGTGGCCGGTACGCCGCTGGCCCTGATGTGCTCCGTGAGCAGCGCCTGCAACGAATGAAAAAAATGGGGCTTATCCCCGCTAACGTGATGGCACATCCGGTAATTCATCCAGCAAATGCGCCGGAATGGTCGGCGCTAAGCCCGGCGGATCGGGCAATTGAATCGCGCAAGATGGAAGTTTATGCGGCGATGGTTGATCGTATGGACCAGAATATCGGTCGCGTGATGTCTACGCTGCGCAAGTCGGGTCAGCTCGACAAGACGATCATTATCTTCATGTCCGACAATGGCCCGGAGGGCATGATCATGAACCGCCCGCCGGTATTGAAGAGCGGATTGTCAAAATCCGTAAATATTGATGTTGATAACAGTCTCGATAATATCGGGAATGCCAATTCTTACGTGAGCTACGGTCCTTGGTGGGCTCAGGCGGGGTCTGCGCCTTATCAAGGAACCAAGGAGGATACTACCGAAGGCGGCATTCACTCGCCAGCAATCGTCGCTGGCCCCGGAGTCCTTGCCGGTAAGTTGACCGGGGCATTGTTGCATGTCACTGACATCACGCCTACGGTACTCGATGTTGCGCATATCGCAGTGACTGATACGGTTGCCGGAAAAAAAGTTCTCAGACCTGAAGGTCGCTCCTGGGCTGCGTTGCTTGCGGGTCGCGCGACTTCAGTTCGTTCAGCACAGGACGTGACAGGATGGGAGTTGTTTTATCAACGGGCGATCCGTCGCGGAGATATGAAAGCGGTCTTTCTTCCCTATGCCTTGCCCCTGTTTCAAAGCAAGCAGAGGAAGGCTGGTGAGCTGGTTCAATGGCAACTCTTCGATCTAGGCAGGGACCTCGGGGAAACGCACGATCTTGCGGCTGAGCAACCCGAACTTCTGCATGATCTTGTTCGCGACTGGCAAAATTATGCTGCCGAGAAGGGCGTTATTCTGCTGAAAGAACATGAACAAGCGCCACCTGTGCTGGGCATTGGCCGATGATATGGCATAGGCTCGGTTCTCTTGTTGCTTTGCCCTGTATTGCCGCACTCATGGTGACTAGCGTTGCCAATGCGCGCGCGCGATCACCCTGTGTCGTCGACAACGGCATGGCATTTGTCCCCGCGGGATATGTTTCTCTGGGCCAAGACGCCGATGCTTCGACTGGGCGCAAGGTTTCTGTTGCCGGTTTCTGGATTGACAAGACCGAGGTCACGGTCGCACGCTTTGCAGCTTTCGTCGCCACCACAGGTTATCGAACCCAGGCGGAACGTGATGGCAGTTCGGCAGTATTCGTTGCTCCTGATCAGCTTTCTGGTGATTCTCCGGCGCAATGGTGGCGTCTTGTTCACGGAGCGAGCTGGCGTTTCCCTCAGGGCCCCACAAAACCACCGGCAAGACTCGACGAACCTGTAGTGCAGGTCACATTGGAAGATGCGCAGGCATTTGCCCGCTGGGCGAAACGTGAGTTACCCAGCGAAGCCGAGTGGGAGCTTGCTGCCCGCGGTGGAGATACTGTGCCACATACCCCTGAACAATGGGCATATGATCAGCAAGGCAAGCCCAAGGCAAATACTTGGCAGGGTTTTTTTCCCATAGTTAACGACGCTACGGATGGTTATGCAGGAGTTGCCCCTGTGGGGTGTTTCGCGCCTAATGGTTATGGTATTTATGACATGATTGGCAATGTATGGGAGTTGACTTTGGACCGCAAGAGCAGACATCCGATTATCAAGGGTGGTTCGTATCTTTGTGCATTGAATTATTGTTCCAATTTCAAGCCTGCCGCGCGCCTTGCTCAAGAGCAAAATCTTGGAACTTCACATATCGGTTTCCGGACCATCACGAGACTTGGTAAATAATATGCAATGAGAGGTGCCGCTACACCTTACCTCATTGATAGCAGTGCGGCGATATGGCAGAGGGAAGGGTTCGATTCAATTGAGCATGCAAACGCCGTATCACCAGCGCCGACTTTTTACTTTTTACGTTGGCGCACAGGATGTTAAGCCTATCAACTCTCGCAGGAACCTATTTATGGCAATCGGCTGGCTCTCGATACTACGCAATGTTCCCTGGTCTCAGGTGATCAGCAACGCGCCCAAGGTGGCAGAGATGGCGCCAAGAAATTATGGAACGCAGTGGCCAAGAAATCCTCTGCGCAGAAGGTTTCTGATGCAAGCCTGTCGCCAAGCGCCACGTCTGAATCGCAAACTCTGGCTACTTTGGAAATCCGTGTCATGGCGTTGGAGGCTGCAGTGGCGGACTTGCATGGCCAAATGCTCGCATCCTCTGAACTTATCAGGGAACTCGCCGATCAGGATGCACAGCTGATTCAGCGTATTGAAACCAATCGGGTGAGGGTGTTGTGGCTAGGCTCAGCGATTTCTGTGACCTCAATTGTTGTGCTGGTCGCGCTATATCTGGCATTCTCTCGATAGGGTGTCTGCCTTGCGGTGCTGTTAATTTCGATATTAAAAGGTTGCGTATGAAAAAATTCTTGTTCGTTGCCGCTATTTTGTTTGCCGGATATTCCTATATTAATAACCAGCATAAAGATAACGTTGTCCACACCGAAGCGCCACTCTCTACACGCACTGTTGCATCCAGCCTGAATGCAGATCAATCCGATGCAACGATTGAAAATGCAATGGCAAGCAGAAAAAGCAACGTGCAGGTTTCGGGTCAAGGAGTTGTGGTCAAGTTGTTGGCGGACGACAACAACGGTAGCAGGCACCAAAAATTTATTGTCAAATTGGCGACAGGGAACACTGTATTGATAGCCCACAATATTGATCTTGCCTCACGAGTCAACGGATTGAGCGAGGGTGATTCCATCCAATTCCAGGGCGAGTACGAGTGGAACGAAAAAGGCGGTGTTCTACATTGGACGCACAAGGACCCGAACGGATCTCACCCGACGGGATGGCTACAACATCATGGTCAGAATTATCAGTGAGCCTTTCTGCTACTAGAGAATTGCGATGGCCCGAATGATGGCTTTGCTAAACAATGTCGTTATCGTCGGCTGAGGAGTGTCGAGGAGTGTGGATTGTGCTGCCGAGTTCAAAGTACCCAGTTCAGGTGTTATAAACTGATCCGCATATTTGATTGCGCCACTCGTTAGTCTGTGGCAAAATTCGCGCCTTCCGCTGCGGAGCGGTAGTTCAGTTGGTTAGAATACCGGCCTGTCACGCCGGGGGTCGCGAGTTCGAGTCTCGTCCG